>JBGTFN010000582.1:0-7241 GCA_041747275.1 Gemmatimonadaceae bacterium
CGCGCCCTCCTCGCGCCTTGCGCGGCGCGCGCCGCACGCGCCTTTGTGCTATCCGAACCTCAACTACGGGCCACTAGTCTACGCGAGTGAGCGTCGGTTTCGGCGTGAAGACCGTGCGCACCGGGAGGCTTCTCACCACAATCATTGCTCGTGCGCGCCGAGCAGGCGATGCGTTGCGGCGACCATGTACCGCAACCCGATGTCGAGCGAGCGCTCATCGACATTGAATTGCGGATGATGATGCGGGAACGTGATGCCTGCATCCACGTTGCCGGCGCCGATGAACGCGAACACACCCGGCGCCTTTTGCTGATACGCCGAGAAGTCTTCGCCGCCCATGGATGGTCGCATGGGAACGAGCACATCGTCGCCGAACGTGTCGACGACCACATTCGAAAGCCGCTCGGTGAGTGCCGGATCGTTCACCACCGGGCGATATCCCAACTCGTAGGTGAAATCATACGTGGCGCCGAAACCCTCGGTGATGCCCTTGATGAGACGTTCCATTCGCTCAGGCATCGTTCGGCGCAACGCCACATCGAATGTGCGAACGGTGCCGGACAGGTAGGCCGAGTTTGGAATGACGTTGAACGCCGTGCCGGCAATGAACTGTGTCACCGACAGCACGCATGGATCGAGTGGATCGACCTGTCGCGCCACGATCTGTTGTAGTGCGGTGACGACCTGCGCACCGATCGCGATCGGATCTACGGTGTCGTGCGGGATCGCGGCATGTCCGCCCTTGCCGGTGATCGTGCACTGGAACTGGTCGGGAGAAGCCATGGCAGGACCCGAGATGAGGCCAATCTGTCCAACAGGCATGGACGCCCAGAGATGCAGGCCGATGACGTCATCGACACCGTCCATTACGCCGGCCTGCACAAGCTCTTCCGCGCCGCCGGGCGCGAGCTCTTCCGCGTGCTGAAACAGAAAGCGCACTTCGCCGACGATATTCTCCCGGTGAGACGAGAGCACTGACGCGAGGCCAAGCGCAATGGAGGTGTGTCCGTCATGACCGCAGGCGTGCATGGTTCCACGCACCGTGGAGCGATATGGCACATCGTTTTCTTCATCGATCGGCAGCGCGTCGATATCGGCGCGCACCGCAATGACGCGTCCCGGTCGCCGCCCCTTCAGTCGCGCGACAACGCTGGTGGCTGTTGGTCTCGAGAGCTCCAGTTCAGGCCACGTCGAAAGCGTGTCGACGATGAACTGTGCCGTGTTGTGCTCATGAAACGACACCTCCGGATGCTGGTGCAAGTGGCGGCGCCACGCGATCACCTGATCCCGGATGGCTTCGGCGTCTGACTGAAGCGTGGCGAGCGTAAGTGCGGAATCGGCGGTGGGCGCAGTCATGGCAGCAATCCGATGGAGGTGGGTATCTCGGAGCTTCCGTCTTTGTCGCCCAAGCGTCAAGGGGCCTCATTTCGCCTGCGTCTAACCCGCCCGCGTCTCGCCACCCAGCAATGTGATGATCTGTCCGGTGATGTAGCTCGAGTCGGCGTTGGAGGCGAGAAACACGTATGCGGGCGCGATCTCCTCAGGTTGTGCGGGCCGTCCCATTGGCACCTCGGCGCCGAAGTCTTTCATATCCTCATCGTCGCGCTCCGCCGGATTCAGCGGCGTCCACACCGGGCCAGGCGCCACGCAGTTCACGCGAATGCCACGTTCGACCAGTGCCTGCGACAACGACTTGGTGAAGGCGTGAATCGCGCCCTTGGTGCTCGAATAGTCGAGCAATTCCTTGCTTCCCTCGAGTCCAACGATGGAACCCGTGTTGAGAATCACCGCGCCCTCGGCCAGGTGAGGCAGGGCCGCCCTGCACCATGTAGAAGTAGCCGTTGATGTTGACGTCGAACGTGCGGCGCCACGCCGCAGCGGTAAGCTCCTCGACAGTCTCACGATGCTGCTGCACCGCCGCATTGTTCACGAGAATGCTCAGCTTCCCGAATTCCTCCACGCACTGCTCCACTGCCTGCGCGCAGAACTCGGGCACCGATACGTCGCCTGGCAGTAACAGCGCGCGCTGTCCCTCGGCTTCAACCGCCTTCTGCGTAACTCGCGCGTCTGGCGCCTCTTCCGGAAGGTAGATGATGGCGACATCCGCACCCTCACGAGCGAACAGCACTGCCACGCTTCGCCCAATCCCCGAGTCACCGCCGGTGATGAGCGCAACCTGACCGATGAGCTTACCGGCCGCTCGATACGCCGGCGCCTGATAGCGCGGTTTGGGCTTCATATCGCGCTCGAGCCCCGGTGGTGTGAGCGTTTGTGCAGGGAACGGGGGCCGCGGCTTGCGTTCGGTGATGTTGTTCATGAGCTCGACTCGGATCGGGACGATGGTGCAGTGCGCTGCGCACGCAGTTGCAACGTCGCGTGAGTTCGTCGGGCATGCCATTTGCCCGAAGAGACAGCGGTGCGTAGTCCCTGAGCACCAGCATACTCAGCGGCGAAGTGGACAACGTCTCGAACGCTGCCGAGCGCCAGCTCAACCCAGAAAGCGTCGCGCCACCTGCTCCAGCCGGTCGTCTCCAGCCTGCTCGGCTTCGGCCAGCATTACTTCCACATACGGACGCAGCACTGGCTCACCCCAGTAATACCCGGTCGCGCGTTCAGCGAGTTGCGTCTCGCCGACGCGCGCGGCCTCGAGCAACGCCCGGGCGGACGCACGATCAAACTCCGGATCATCGCGCGGCGGCAGGTCGTAGTTGCGCCGCGGCATCTCGCCTTCGGCGTCATCGCGCAGAAATGCTCGTGACATGTGACTACCGTTTGCCCGGTCTGGGGACCACGGGCACTTCGCGCTCGTTCGCGCCCCAGTCCTTCTTCTTGTCGCCTCGCTTGGGTCCCTGTCGCTGCTTCTGTTGCAGCTTCTCGAGCGGGTCGAGCTTGGCGGGCGGCCGTCGCCGGCCCTGACCGGCCTTGCCGCCCTTCATGAGCGCACCGTCGGTGATAGCGTGCAGCGCGAAGCCTGCGTCTTGTATGAACGACGTTTTCCCCTCGCGATCGGCGGCAGGAGGGCCGATCGGGTCAGGTGCGAGAGTCGTGTGGCAGGCATGATCGGAAGATAGCGCCTGTGGGGCATGCGCAACGCCGCCTGCGTCACCGATGGTTCAGCGCAGGATGGCGTGCACTCGCACCGACGGCACGTCGAGCGAGTCGCGGGCGATGCCGGCGAGACGACCGTCTCGCACACTGGTGACGAGCAGACCGGGCGGTGTCCGCACGATTCCCTGCCACACACCGTCCGCTGCGAACACGTCCCACTCGAACGCGGCATCGCGCACGTGCAGCGGTACGTAGTGACGCAGCCAGAGCGCGCCGTCCGACGCGACCACGAGTTGGTCGTAGGCCGGCTGCTGCTCCGGCACCGGCATACGCGGCAGCCACTCATTCCACACCTGGCGCGACACGTCGCCATACCACTTCTGCTCGATGGTGAAGTCGATCGTGCGATCGATATCATCCGCATTCACCGTCACAGGCACACGCTGCACGTCGTAGCGCTCAACCAGTTGTCCGGTTGTGTCGTACACGAACACGCTCGGCCGCCTGCCCGACGATACGATGAGCTGCGAACCGCGCAGTGCACGCAGCGGATTACTGGTGAACGGGGTGTTCAACTGATAGCGTCCAGTCCACAGTGCGACTGGACCGGGATGACGAGCCAGCAACACCGGTTCAACGTCGGTGTCTGTCACACGCCAGAATCCAATTGTGTCGGTGAAGAGCGTGCCGGGCGCGGGCGGGCTGATCGACGTTGGAAACACCGCCATCAGTGAACTGTCGGGAAACACGCCGTACGCGGCAGGCTGTCGTCCTACCACCGATTCGTAGCCTTGCGTGCGGCGCAGCACGCCATCGGGACCGATCACGGTGAGTCGCGCGACGGACCGGTCCCAGAGCGCGATTGAGCCGTCGGCGTACGTGCCCAGATACGACGGCGACCGGAACTCACCCGGACCGCCGCCGAGGCGCCCCACGCTCCAAAGATGCGCCCCGCTACCGTCGAAGCGGCGAAGTTCTGACGAACCGCCTTCCAGCACGATCACTCCGCCGTCGTCGCGCAACTCCGCGGCCCGCACGGCATCGAAGTGGTACGCGGAGCTCTCCGGAGTTGTCGCCTGCACAGTGGCCGCAAGATCAATCTCGCGCTCGCCAATGACAAAGTGCGGCAAACTGTCCACGCGCCACACGGACGCGGTGCCCCATACGGGCGAACGGCTGTCGACAATGCGTATTCCAGCACTGTCACGAACCGAGAACGTGGCGTCGTCGCGTGGCGAGTCGGAGGCACACGCGCTGCTCAGCGCAGTAACCACAACGAGCAGGCCACGCGACGCCCGACGCATTTACCGGAGCCGCGCGCGCTCGACCATCGTATTGACGCGCTCCATCACTTCCGCGGAGCCCGTCGAGTCTCCTCGCGCTTCTCGTAGTCCCGCGACGTACTGACCAGTGATGGCATAGTAGATCGGAATGCCGGCTGATGCATCGTCCACCCAACCACCTTCGCGAATAAGCGCGTCCAAACCACCGTACTCCTTCCACAGCGATTCTGTCGCGCGCGCATCCAGCAGTTCGTTGCCGCGCATCGGAATGAAGTCGAGTGACGGCTCAGGACGGTCGCTCACCAACTGCTGCACGAGGCCGCGGTTGACGAGATAGTTGCCCATGCCAAGATCGCCAGCATACGGGCCGTACGAGAAGAACACGCCGCGTTCGGGATACGCGTGCTTGATCATGTACAGCACGAACTGCTGATCGCGGCCGAGGGCCTGCAGATTGATGGTCGCGTCGATGCCGTCGTGCATGAAACGTTGCGGCGCGGAGAGATAGACTCCCGGCGGCACCGCGTCGATCTCCTCGCGCGACAGCGGCAGAAGCTTGCGCGTGGGCATGGGCCAATCGCGTCCCTTGTACAGCTCGGGCCCGTTCTCGACGTCGTATTGTACCGTCTCGCGGTTCTGCAACTGCTGCATGTACCATTCGGTGCCGAGGTACGGCACGACAGCCACGGTCACATCCTGTCGAATGCCTTCGACGGCCTGCGCATACCAGAGCGGAAACGAGTCGTTGTCACCGTTGGTGACGATGATGCCGTACGGGTCGACGGAGTTGAGCATGTCACGCGCCCATTCGCGCGTGAACGTGTGCTTGTTGCGTGGTGCGTCGATGGCGTTGGTGACGAGCGGAATGAGCGCGATGCCCAGCACGGGAATCGCCAGTCGCAGTCCGCGATCGGACAGTTTTCCTGTGCCGCCAAGACGCGCAGCGAGAAACGCCCAGAGCGTGGTGAGTCCGAGTCCCGCCCACACGCCCCACAACGAGAACGTCCACGTGTAGAAGTAATCGCGGTCACGAACCTCTCGGTCGACGCTGTTACCGAGCTCGGGTGCCTGCGAATGTCCGTACTTGAAGTTCAGGTATACCACGAGGGCAATCGTGAGCGTGAACATGAGACCGCCCACATACCAGAACGTGCGCCTGTCGCGCCTGAAGTGCGTCACGCCGCCGACGAGGCCAAGTGTGAGGAACAGCCATGCCAGCGCCAACTGGGCGCCGGGCGCCTGGTTGTAGGCGTCGCGGAACCACTGCCACTTGAAGTACAGCCAGAACATGCCGTACTGCGCAGTGATCGGCGCCTTGCGATCGGCGACGTTGTGTCCAGAATACTGCTCGCGATCGATGTGTGCCTTTACGCGCCGGTACGTTTCGGCGCTGAACGTGCACGACACATTGATGCCGTCCGTGCACGCCGACACGCCACCGCTGTTCAGGTACGGTTCGTGCGCTGCGCGAATGGGCATGGCAAGGAATGGCGTGATGCCCACGAACGCGACCGCGGCGGTGGCAAGCAGCACACGCCAGCGAAGCAGCGTGGACGGACGACGCATGAGCACGAGCAGGCCGATCGCAGGAAGCGGCAGGAAGCCGGCCGGATGATTGGCGTAGCCAAGACCCACGAGATAGGCAGCCGTAAGCAGATAGCGATCTGAACTCGCCTTTTCTGGCGCATCGCTCCAGCGCAGCATCAGCCAGCTTACTGCGGCGAGTCCGAGCAGCGCGACGGTGTACACTTTCTCGTTCACCACGCTCTGATTCCAGACGGTGAACGCCGTGCCGCCAATGAGCACGCACGCAGTGGCCGCGGCAAAGCGCGCCCAGCGCACGGTGATCCAGGTGCGCATCACGCCCTCTGCAACCAGGAACCACAGTCCAGCCGACAACGAACTGGTGACGGCGGCGAGCATGTTGATGCGCGCACCGTATTCCATCGGAATCGGCAGCAAGCCAAATGCGTGTGCGAAGATGACGAACACCGGGTTGCCCGGCGGATGTGGCACGCCGAACACCTTGGCCGCCGTGATGTATTCGCTCGTGTCCCACATGGCCGTGCTCGGCCCGAGCGTGATCACATAGAGCAGGAAAAGCGCGAGCGCGACGACGCCGGCGGGAAGCCATGGCGCGTGCGCGAATCGCTCATCGAGCGAAGGCGGCGGATCGGAGGCGTCAGGCTTGCCCCATGAAAGCAGGGTAGCGGGCAACAGTCCGGCATACGCGATGGCCAGGCAGAGCGCCGAGATGGTGGTGCCACCACGCCAGAGATCGGCGTAGCCCACCAGTAACGTGACAACGGAAAGCACGGCAAGGAGCGTGGTGCGCCCCCGCCCGGTCGAAGCGAATGCAGACATGATGAAGGAACAGGAGGACTGGGAAACAGCGCGCGCGCCGAGGCGCGCCAGGACCTGCTAGAACGTGCCGTCGGCGTGCGACTCGCGGGACAGAAACGACGACACTGAGAACGTGCCGCGTACCGGAACGCGGTACACGTCGTCCACGACGAACGCAAATGTGCGCGACACGGCATCGCGCGGCACCACGGTGCGCAGCTCCCACAATCCGGAAGCGATGTCCCGCGCGACCTCGCCCACCGGTGCCTCGGACGCCGATTCCACCAGCGTCACGTGGGTCGCCTCCGGGGCGCGCAGAGCAAACCGCACGATGCGCATCGTGTCGTACAACGTATCACGGAGCGCCCGCCGGAGCGCCCCCTCTTCAATCGCCACGTGCAGCTCGTCCGACGGCGCCAGACGCGGAATGATCGTATCGCCGATCACTTCGGCGCGCGCCAGCATGGCGGAACTGCGGCTGAAGACGTCCGTGAGCGACGTGACGCCCAGCCACATCGTGAGCAGGAACGCCACGGCCACCCCACCGGCCGGCGCCAAGATGCCGCG
>JBGTFN010000583.1:0-15887 GCA_041747275.1 Gemmatimonadaceae bacterium
ACTTCCGCCGCATCCGCGGCATGGCGCATCTGCCCTTGCTGCAGGCCGCATTGACGCAGCACCTTTCAAAGACCACCACGGCGGCATGAGCCGCTTCACACTGGCATCACCCGGAATTCAACTGAACGCGGGACACACCCCGTACAATCACGAACCGAACCTACTCGGTGCGGCATTCTTCGTGATCAGCCTACTACTACTCGTAGTCGGCCTGGGAGGCATCGCCGGAGTCATAGCGCGATTTTTGGCCGTGGATGCCGCAAGCCGCCGCTGGGCGCGGTTGGCGTCCATCGCCCTCCTCGCAGCATGCGTCGCGTTTGCGGGCGTCGCAGTCACTCCCGAGAATAGGATGATGGATCTGCACGTCAAGTTCACGCAATGGGCCTGGCGATTTGTCCCCGCAGTCGCTCTCTTCCTCGGTTTTGCTTCGCGTCACAACGCTCCCTTGCGACCGCGAGCTGCCGTCGCTTGGTTTGGCACCGCACTCCTGCTTGGCTCGTATGCGATGCTTTTGAGCTGGGGGCCAAGCGTTGCGCGGCCCAATGGACTCTTGGTGCAAGTGATTGCTCAGAAGGCGGCAACCGTGGTCGTGGTCGCTTCATTGCTGATTGCCGTTAATGAGATTGAGCGAGCGAAGAGAGAACAATCAGCGCTAGCGTCGGCGGTGTGAGGGCCGGACGCATTGATCACAGGGTCCGTGCGCAGAGCGGGACCGGGGCGCGCCTCGTGGCACCGGTATACCCTGCGAAATGATGATTTAGCATGCGCTCGGCGCACCGCCCGCGCCATCCTCACGTGATGCCGTGAACCGGAACTTCGTTGACAGCCGACATCCAACTGTTTGGACGTAGCGGTGACGTACTCGACGCGCCGAACATATGGCTGTCTACATTGCCAGTGGGGGACAACTTTCGCGAATATTCGCTGTGGCGGTTCGCAATGTTGCATGCGGAGAAGCCCGGGAGCACGTTTTCCTTCAGCGCAAAACACATCATCGGCGACTGATGATACGAGCGCCAAAACACAGGCCGCCGAACGCGACGTGGGCGGACATCAAGCAGTTGCTATGGGTGCTGTGCATGATTTGCCCGTTCACAGCGCTCGCAGCTTGGGGCGCACGTGTACTTGTAGGAACGCGCGCGGCGATCTGGATCGGTGTCGGCCTATCGCTGCTCGCATTAGTAGCTTTCACACTGATTGTGGTCGTCTCGCTCACCATCAGCTACGGATACGAGTATGGACTTCGCCTGCGAACGGCGTGGCGACGACGCACTCGGGCCCGCGACGTAGGTTGAAATGGGAAGCGCGTTTGACGTGGTCGAGATGTCCATGCAGTGACGTCTTAGTCTTGATGCCATTGTTGCTTGACAGAGAGTACGATGCGCGATGGCAGTCCTTCCCGACCAGCAGCATCCAAGTGATGTATGCACGCGACGCTCATGCGACTGTCATCTGGCGGCGGTCGAGTAATCACTTTGGAGCGCCGAAGTCGGTATTTCTGGCGCCGAGCGTGTGTTCAAATCGGCCGGGGGTGGCGAGACGCCGATGGCTGCGTTTAGGGCTGCCGCACTGAAAAACCACAGCGAGTGATGGATCGCACGACAACAGAAAGGGAGCCACTTGTTACGCCGACGCGGATCCTCATCCAAGAATCGCCAAATCGCGTCACTCATCGCCATCACAGCACTTGGCGTCTCACTACTTGCTGTTATTTACGCGCTGCCATTGGTCTCGGTTGGCGTTGCCTACAAGGCGAAAATGGTGTGTTCTGGTCTCTACGTTTCTCGTCAGTCTCCGCAAGCCATACTCGGTGACCTGCATATAGACGATCTGACAACCTTGCGCAGTGTGAAGCTCGCCCACGACTCCGAGATGCGCGTAGTGACCGCATCCGCGCTGGGATTTGTACGCCATCAGGCGTCGTATCGCGAGGGGCAAGGGTGCGCGCTGCATGCACTCCCACTGCAGACGGACGAGGCGGTAACCGCGCGAGTCGGTAACAGCGAGGAGCAGCTTCATGTCACCGCCCCTTCGGCGCGATTGGAACGGGTACTAGATGACGCGTTCAACGAAGCTGACTCTTCGCAACTACGGCGAACTCGGGCGATTGTCATCGTTCGTCATGGACAAATCGTCGCCGAGCGATACGGTGGGCTCGAAGTTGGATCGCACACGCCGCTGCCCGGCTGGTCGATGACAAAGAGCGTGATCAATGCCCTTGTTGGCATCGCCGTTGCACAGGGGCACTTGTCTTTAGAATCGCCTCCGCTGGTAGGCGAGTGGACAGACCACAAGGATACCCGCGGCACGATCACAGTGTCTCAGTTGCTCCGCATGAGCAGTGGCCTTGACTTCGACGAAGGCATGACGAGCGCAGGCACCGATGTCATGCGCATGTTGTTTCGCTCGGGCGACGTCGCCGCGTACGCGGCCATGCAGCCGCTCGAAGCCACGCCCGGAACCCAGTGGCGGTACTCAAGTGGAACACCCAACATTCTCTCGCGAGCGCTGAAGTCGGTTATGCGAGATGAGCGCGAGTATCTCAGCTTCCCCCGCCGGGCGCTATTCGATGTAATCGACATGCAGAGCGCAGTACTCGAGACAGATAGCGCTGGCACCTTCGTGGGATCCTCATTCATGTATGCCTCGGCACGGGACTGGGCACGATTCGGCATGCTGTATCTGCAAGACGGCGTCTGGGGCGGGAGGAGAGTGTTGCCGGAGGGATGGGTGCGATATACGACGACTCCCGCGCCAGCAAGTTCGGGGGGCGAATATGGGGCGCACTTCTGGCTGGACGTACCCGCGGAGTACCGGCGATCAGCCGACGACTTACCCCCGGATGCCTTTCACGCCGTCGGACATGAAGCGCAATTCGTCACCATAGTCCCGTCGCGCGATCTGGTCATCGTACGGCTTGGGCGCACGCGAACTCCCGCAGCGTGGGACCATGCGCGCTTTGTGCATGAGATATTGGCTGCGCTCGACAACGAACAAGTTTCCGACGCATCATGAGAGGATAGACCCGGACCGTTTAGCCACGAACACACGAGGTGCGGCCCAGTCCCCGGCACAGGATCGTCGACCCTGATGCCGTTGTTCGCGAGATGCCGAAGGACGTTGGCATCCGCCCACCCGTCGGCACTCCCACTGACCCCAGCCGCGATGGCTTCAGCGACCCAGCGTGTCGGTGCCTCGTGGGCTCTCATGGCACGCGCGCAGCCTGGCCAGGAACGACGATCATGACAGGTCACTCATGCACGCACCCGTGTATACCCCGCCTGAGAACACAATCCCATGGCTCTAGCAACGAGGCAAGTTCGATGCGCGTCCATCCGAGCCGCGAGCTGGCGCTGGCTGGCTGGCTTCGCGGAGCGCATAGAGTACTCCTACAATCGAACGCAGCGCTCGTTTATCTATGCGGCGTAAGCGGAGCGGTTTGAAGCGGACCAACAGGAGGGCGCCGAGCTCATCTTCAAGCAAACGGTCCCCACGCAGCCCGGACTGATTGAGAACTCCGCCATTTTCGGTGTCGAGCTTCATCGTCCGAGGCCGTAGCTCCGCCGCGCCTTCGCAGCGCGGCAGCTCAAAGCTGATTTGATGGACGAGGTGTAGGAACCTTGCACCAAAAGCCCTGATAACCCGGGAACCCGACTATCGAATCGGCGTCGAGCACAAGTCGCCAGTGACCGGCTTCCAGAATCAGGGAGGCTACTTCTGGTGAGAACTCACGAGCTGGCTCACCCTTCGACTTCCAGTCCAGCCGAAACAGCACATGTGCCAAGCCGACACTCTCGTAAACCAGACCGTCGAGCAAACGAGCGCGTCTGAGTTCCGGGGGGAGCGATTGCAGTACCAGCGACAGCAGTGCGCCGGCAGATTCTGTTTGCTGAGGCCTTGCGTCAGTGCTCAAAGGAGAGGGCAATGCGGTAGTTGCCGCCCGCAGTTCGTCGCGCTTGGCCACGGCGGCGTCCGCGTGCCGCGCGCTGGCGTACGCAAGGAGCGACGCTTCGGTGGCCAGTGAAGCGAGAAGCTCCCCATCGCCAGCTTCGAAAGCCGCGATGGCGGTGCGAAAGGAATCGAGTGGGCTCATATGGGCTCCGTTGCGCTACACGAAAGCAGTCATAATACTGGCGATACAAAGTATCGCCGGGTCTGGCACGATTCTAGTCGCATTTCGGGGTGGTTCCTCCCCACGGGAAGTGTCGATCCCTGCCAGGTTCGCTACCAGCACCGAGGACGCAACCATGCGCAGCGCATGAACCGAGTCCAGCAAGCACCAGTCACCGAATCCCGCCAGCGCGCAGGTCGAGGTCCCACCGAACGGGACCCTGGCGCTGTCGCTGATCCAAGAGCTTGTTCTGTTGGTCCTGCGGGCGGCCGCAGACGCGCTGCAGCAGGTCGTGCTCGTATTGAGCAACGCGCGCCGAGCCTTTGCGGTTGACGCTGGCGAGAATGAACTTGGAGTTACCAGACTTTCGTGGAGGGTACTGAAGTCAAGTACTTCAACGAGAGGAAGAGCCCGTGCCAGCGAAGCCCAAGGCAGATCGCGTTCGTCGGAGCTACGAGTTCATCAAGGCCCATCGGAAGCAGTTCCCGACCGAGCTGATGTGCCGGGAGCTGGGTGTCGCGCCCAGTGGGTACTACGAATGGTTGAAGTGCCCGCAGTCAGCGCGGGAGGTGGAGGACGCGCGATTGCTGCGATTAATCCGCGCGTCGTTCACGGCGAGCCAGGGCATCTATGGGGCACCACGAGTGTTCCTCGATCTTCGGGAAGCGGGCGTGACGTGTAGGAAGCATCGCGTGGCCCGCCTGATGCGGGAAAACGGGCTCCGCGCACTGCATGGTTATCGCACGCGCCGCTGGGTGGTCGGCAAGCCGGCGGTGTTGACGCCGAACCTGCTCAAGCGCCAGTTCTCGCCGACGAAACGCAACGCGGCGTGGGCAACGGACATTACGTACATCCGGACGTGGCAAGGGTGGCTGTACCTCGCGTTCGTCATCGATCTGTTCTCCGTAAGGTGGTCGGGTGACGATCCACCGCGAGCTGGTCTTGAACGCGCTGGCATCGGCCGCGAAGCAGCGGCGACCGCGCGGCACCATCATTCACTCCGATCAAGGTGTGCAGTGCGGCAGCGATGCCTGGCGGCGCTTCTGCCGCTCCAACCACCTTGAGCCGAGCATGAGCCGCAAAGGCAACTGTGGGGACAATGCCGTGGCGGAGTCGTTCTTCAGCAGCTTGAAGAAGGAGCGCATCAAGAAGCGGATCTATCCAAGCCGTGATGTCGCGCTGGCGGACATCGGCGACTGCATCGATACTTTCTACAACCGCACCCGACGGCACAGCCACCTTGGAGGCGTCAGCCCGGAGCAGTTTGAGGCCACCCACAAGCGTGCCCGACGTCGTGCGAGTGCGTAATCACGGCAACCTACTCTCCACGAAAGTCTGGTAACTCCAGTGTCGATATGGGGCTCTCCTCGGCTATTGCACCTGTCGAGCTTTCGGCGACCCCACATCCGCGGGGAGATGCGTCGGAGCGCCCACGTCGCGACCGCCGCGCAAGCGAGTTGCCCTAGGGCATAATGGTCGTTGCGCAAGAAAGCCGCTGATTGTACGGTGTGGCGCACAACGTTGTGCGTTGGTTTGTGCTGAGACCGGCCTTTTGGCCGAACGAGACATTGCCCGTGCGTCGCGACGACGCAGCGCCGGGCACAGCGACTCACCGGTTTGCCGGTTTCGCCGGTCTACCACATTCTCTGGAGGATAACGCTCGCATGCGCGCCATTCGACACTGCACATTGCTCATCGGCTCTTGGTTGCTTCTCGCTGCTTGTGGGGAAAGCGCTAAGCCTTCGTTACCCACAGAAGCTCCTCCTGCGGCAGCGCCGAACGCAACCATCTATTCTACTGACGGCTACTATACCCTCGAGGAGTTGCCCGAAAGTCAACAACCTTGGGTAAGCTACGGCGGTGGAATGGTTCCGCTTACAGAAACAGCAGCACCGTATTGCCCAGACCCCTATCCTGAGCCTGGCGACATCGCAACACCCCTAAGGCTGTGGTATACCGTAACCCACATCTCCGGATCGCCCATTCAGCGATTGTTTACCTTCCCACTGCCATATCGGTTATGGTCCGCGGACGTGGCGAATAATAAGCTGTTCTGCAGCTATTCCAACAACGGCGCAACGTCCGATGACAACGAGTGGGAGTTGACTGGCGGCATTCTCGTTGCGCAGAGCACCATATACAAAGTTCCCGCCATCAACTTCGTCGGCGGCGTCATCAAGGCGATACGATATGATAACGGAATCGCTACCCGGATTTCATGCGAGGGGGAGGAGCTGTTTGATCCCGAGCAGCCTTGCGACGACCAGCCGTATAGCCCACCCGGCGGCGGTGGTTCTAGCGGCGGCGGTAGCCCTAGCGGGTGCTATGAGGACTACATCATCGTAGAGATCAATTACAATGATGGAACAGGGTGGCACGAACTCTGGTCTGGCTGGGCAACAGTCTGCGGTTAGTTCTACTTCTTCCTTCTAACACTAAGCGGTGGTGCAAATGGCGTTCTCGAATCTCAGGCCTATGTTGTTGGCCGGCATGTTGACGGCCGTGACCATGCTTTCTCCAAGCTTCGCGGCGGCGCAGCACTCCAAGTTGCGGGTTGAGGTCGATCATCAAAGAATTCTCAGTACGGAACTAAAGAGGCGGGTACCTGTTTTTATTTCGCTGATCGCTGATGATCGCGGAAGCGGCGGCGGCGCGCTGATCGCAAGGAATGGGACTTCGGGCGATCACATTCTCCTGACTACCAAGACGGCTAGCCGAGAGAACCTCGCGAGTGCCCTGCATAGCTTGCGCCTGCTTCGTCAGCTCGATGGGGATACGGTCAGCATGAATGGGTTGCTGCGCGTCTCTTCGTCTACTGGCGCACAGCAACTCTTGAATCGAGAGGGGCGGAAAATTGATGGCGTCCTCACCCGCATACAGACGTTGCCAGTTGATGGCAGCAGTCGATGGGGTGCTGCACAAACCACAACGATCTATCTGCCATCAAACGAAATGCGCCGCAAAAGGGGCGCGCAAACCTCACGCGCAGCGGAAACACGAATCCGTCCCGAGTAGCATTCATGCCCTGCACAGTTGTGAGTAGGTAGAGGCGTAGACGCCTGTCAGACACTCAGAGTTGCGCGCGTTCTTGTTTACGCAATCGCGCTAGATCTGCACTTCATCGGAGGCGCTTTCTGAGTGAGAGCGCCTCCTTTGTCGTACAGTTGTATGGGCGGGACATGCGAGGGGGCTGGAACCATCGGCGTCCAAGTCCGCCACCGAAGGGGGCAGGGCCCGGAGCCCGCGGATGGGCCATCCCGGGTGAGCTGGGGGCCTTTGGGTCAAGCGTTTGGCTCAGAGCAGCTCGAGAAAGAACAGCGGCCGCCAAACAGGACACGGCGCCGCGGAGTGGTTCATGAACGCGACGCAAGGTACGGCGTAGCGCTGACCCGTGCGCGACGGGTATGGCCCACCGGACAACAAGCGCATGACGGCGGGGCGACGGCACGGTACACCTTGTAGCACGCGCCTACGCACCCCCGCTGAGCGGCCCGGTACCTCCGACGGGTCGACAGGGCGGTCGCGGCGGCGCAGCATGTCAGCACACTGCTCGCGAGGCGGAAGGTGCGCTGACGTGCCCCCCCCCCGAAAACTGATCCGGCTATTGTGTCAGTCCTCACCAGGAGGACAACTGCGAAAAAGCCGGTTCACTGATGAGCAGATCATCGCGGTGCTGCACGAGTGGGATGCGGACGCGAAAGTTGTCGACCTCGTCCGCAAGCATGGGGTGACGGAGCAAACGCTGTATCGCTGGAAGAAGAAGTACGGCGGCATGCAAGCGAGCGAAGCCAAGCGCCTCAAGGCGCTGGAGGAAGAGAATCGACAGCTCAAGCGGCTGGTGGCCGATCAAGCGCTCAACCTGAAGGTCGTGAAAGACCTGTTGGGAAAAAAGTGGTGACGTCCGAGCAGCGGCGGACGGCCGTCACCCAGGCCATGGAAGCCGCCGGCATATCCGAACGACGCGCGTGCCGCTTTACGGGGTTCGCGCGCTCCTCGCAGCGTTATGCGACGCGGCGTGCCACCGACACCGCGTTGCGCGAGCGACTGCACACGTTGGCCCTCTTGCGGCCGCGCTGGGGCTATCGCCGCTTGTATCGACTGCTCCGTCGTGAGGGGTTCGCCGTCAATCGGAAGCGCGTCCAGCGCGTCTATCGCGAAGCCGGTCTGTCGGTGCGTCGTCGCCCGCGGAAACGCGCCGCGGTCGAGCGGGTACCGCGCAGCATGCCGCTTGGCGTGAATATCCGCTGGAGCATGGACTTCGTCAGCGACGCCTTGGCGGACGGGCGGAAGTTTCGCGCGTGGTCGGTGGTCGACGACTTCAGTCGCGAGTGTCCCGTCATCGCCGTTGACCGCTCGCTGCCCGGTGAACGAGTGGTGCGTGAGCTGGATCAGGTGGCACGGGTTCGCGGGTATCCCGACGTCATTGTATGTGACAACGGGCCAGAATTTCGCGGTGAAGCCGTCGATCAGTGGGCGCACCAGCACGGCGTCACGTTGCAGTTCATCGAGCCAGGAAAGCCGGTGCAAAACTGCTTTATCGAGAGCTTCAATGGTCGCTTGCGGGACGAGTGCTTGAACGAAAGCTGGTTCGTCAGCCTCGACGATGCCAAGCAGACCATTGAAGCGTTTCGGCTGGACTACAACGACGCGCGGCCGCACAGCGGCCTCGCGGGATGTACTCCCAACGAATACGCACAGCAATATGAACAGAGAAGGGCGTTACATTTTCATGCCACTGACTGACAGAACAAGTGGATCAGAGTTTGGGGTCACGTCACTGAAGCTGGGACGCGGCTTTATTTGCGCACTTGGTCGATCCGCTACCCGCCCCTGCGCGGCGCACCGGCATGCCGAAGTTCCGCCGCACAGACGGCCAGGCCGGGGAACGGCCAGCGAAGCCCACGCGCTCGGGATTCGCGCGGGGCAAGCAAGTTCTGCCATAAGGAAGTACAACGTGCGCTCCGAAGGCAACGACTGCGTCCTCGTGACGTTTGCAGAACAGTTAGGTAGCCACCTCCAGCTAGTCCGCAACAACTAACTGTTGGGGTAGCGTAACAGTGCAGACCGCACTTGTGATCGCAGTGTTTTCTTTCCCCTGCGCCGCGCACTACGCTCGCATGCAGTCGGAGCGTTGGTATCGTTTAGGATCTCCTCGATGTCCCTGATCAAGCTCAGGGCGAAGCGACCAGGCATGTGAACCCGGCCTTTGGCAAGAACCCTGAGCTGGCTGAATCAAGTGGAGCGCTCGTTTGCAGCTTACATATTGCGCGACATCCTAACGTCGACGACCAATCTCATACGCGAACTGCTCCCCGACATCGAGCCGCACGACGAAACCTCTCAGTCGTTTGTGCGGCGGAAGGCGACGTCACCCGTCACATCCTTACGACAGGTAAGCATACTGTAGCCCACTAGTGCGCAGCCGAGGAACTGTCCGCGGTCCATGTCCAACGGTAGCAGACTACTTCCCTCTTTTCCAGCGAGCGTACCGCGCACAACACTTTGTCTGGTAGCCGGCTATCGACGAACCCAAGAGGAGCAACGAACTCTTTCACTAGTAGGATGCGCCCGAGACCATCTGTCGCGAAAGCAACTCTCCTGTCGCTAGCCAAATCCGCAATCACATGGAGCGATCCTGAATCCAGAGGCACGCCCCGTAACGCCAACCAGACAGCTCGATACGTGGCGCCCAAAGCTCGTTCTATTCTTGGATCGTCAATTGGACGAGTAGTTGCAACCACTCGTGGTTCGGCCACATCAATGGACCAGATTGTGTAGGGAAACCTAAGCAGCGAAACTTCGAGCGACCCCAGATTCTGGGACAGATGCGCGGCTACGGCGGCAGTATCGCGACCATCGTGTCCTGCGGGAATACTCAGTACAAGAGTGGGCCTCGCCGAGCGCTCAAATCTGAATAGCTGAAATGTACCGAGAGAATCGGCGCCTCCAGCAAACACGACTTCTCCAATCTTGGCCGCACTGGTTATTTTCACGGGGAGCAACTTAGACCACTCACTGACTGCTTTCCCTGATGCATCGAACGATTGCGAAGCCAATCCTGAACTGTCTGCAATGAGAAGTCGTACCGCCCGAGCTGGAGTGAACTCGGCGAGCAAGACGCGACTACCGTTTTTTGAGTTGAGCTGAACCGGTAGGTGATCGTTGCTAAAGAGTGTCGCGTACGAATCGACTTCAGACCACGAAATAACCCGCATGTCGCTACCAACTCTGACGCCGGACACAGCACTGCCATCGGTAAGTGGACGACTGTAGAACTCGACTAGCTCAAGTCGTGTAGCCACATCATCCGACGCGTCTTCTTGGCCACAAGCCACCAGTGAGGCGCAGGTGAGCACACACAGCGAACGGTTTAACGACTCGCGGAACACCTGCGACATGCTCCTGAAGAGGTAGTACAGTGCACACTTGTACAGAGTCACTTTATCGCGCCGCCGGTCGCGTCACATCGTACTTCACAAAGCTTGGTTCACCATCATCATTGAACTCCAGACCCCACAGTTGAAATCCGCGTATCTTGAGCACAGTAATCGTTCGCGGCATTTCGATCTTGCCCAACATCCGTAACTCGCGATCAAGTCGAACCCAAGACACATGATCACTGCTCTGAAGCCAAAGGTGCCCGTCCTCTTCAGCGAACGCCCGGATAAATGATGGCACCCAGGTAGAAGCTGGCCACATTGCCTCCCGGAGTCTCTTCTCTAGTTGCGGGTGCGTTAGCCGACGGCTAGCTAGAAACTGGACTTGCTCTTGAACAAGAAAATCAACCAGCGCACTGTTCGGCCTGTCTGCTGGTAAACTTCGGCGAATCGCCAACACGGAATCGCCATTCCCGTCGAATCGACGGACAACAAGGGATGCCGTTGGGCTCGCGGGCGTGCGAACCTCGACAACAACCGAATGCTGGCCGTCGGCGGACACACTGACAAGCGGTCTGTCGGAGTAGGGTGGTCGTACAAGCGTGAACCCTCCTCCGTCTAGCTCCACCCG
This sequence comes from Gemmatimonadaceae bacterium, assembly GCA_041747275.1. Taxonomy (GTDB): domain Bacteria; phylum Gemmatimonadota; class Gemmatimonadetes; order Gemmatimonadales; family Gemmatimonadaceae; genus JAABRT01. The sequence goes on from JBGTFN010000583.1 coordinate 11,120, forward strand.
TCTTACAGCGGGTGTTCCGTCTAACAAACGGGCGAGCTCTCGCTGAACTGCTCCACGAGCGTCATGCAAGCGAACAACGTACGAAGTTTTTAATGAAGAGCTTGACGTCTTTTGCTCCATCTCGTACGTAACCAACCTCCCGGACGCAAGGACGGAAGCAAGCTCCATTCGCGTAGTGGCAACAGGATTCGGAGTCGAACTGATGAAGCCGCCGTTACTGTTGAAAAAGCTAATCCGTTGGTGTCTGACGTCGAACGCCCACAGCTTGTCGCCAAACATTCCAAGCCGCGACACCTGCCGAAACTCTCCCGGCCCGTCCCCACCTCGGCCGATCACCCTCAGCAACCGACCGGTAGGACTGTAGTGCTTTATGTGGTCATTCTGCGTCGCATAGAAATCTCCACTAGGAGCGATCATCGCATCTACGGCGGGAAAGACTGACTCACGCTCGGTGCCGTTTCCAGTAACCCGCAATTGCTTTGAGATCCCCCAGCGCGGAACACTCGACTGAGTGTGGCCAGCGCCGGGAACCGAAATCGAGAGGAAACACGCTAGGATCGCCAGACGGAAGCAAATCGGCTTGGTGCAGTCAGCCAAACCCGCCGCGGCCGCAGGAGGTGGAGCGCTAAAGGACGATTCGTTGCGTTGCATGGCGAACAGCAGCCCGAGTTTCGAGGGAGTAGCTTTTCGCCACAACACGACCGCCGCAGTCGCTCTCCAAGTGATCCTGATCATGATCACTCACTCGCATCGAGGCAGACGCGCCGTCTGCCCCGAACGCCGCTGTAGCAAAGTAGGGCTCGGGAGTGCAATTTTGGGGCCCTGGCTGGTTCGCGCAATTATCATAACATCCGGCCATGGTGCAGGTCTGGAACGATTGGCAATGCATCACTCCATCCCCTCCGTTCGCACAAACGGCGTAAAGACCATTGTCAACGCACGTTACGCAGGCGGTTTCCGCCATGATGGGACCAGGACGTGCAACGGAATACACGGCCACCGCCAATACTGCGAGAGCGATTCTTCCGATCAGTCGTAGCATGTGCGAGCTGCTCCTGTTTGAGTGTTAGGCCGTCAAGAGTCCTCGCGCGATTATGGGACACTTTTTTCTGCCTGTCAAGATAATTTTGATCTGCTTGTCGAATGCTCGTGGCGTGACCCCCGAAAACTGATCCGGCTACTATGTCAGTCCTCACCAGAAGGACGGATGCGGAAAAGCCGGTTTACAGACGAACAGATCATCGCGGTCCTGTACGAGTGGGACGCGGGGGCGAAGGTTGTCAACCTCGTCCGCACGCACGGGGTGGCGGAGCAAACGCTGTATCGCTGGAAGAAGGATTCTCGCCCGACCCCGGTTCTAACGTGACTCCGGCGGCCGTGGCGAAGCTCTCGATCTGTCCGACGACGGGCGCCCCGGCTTGCACCACCTCATCAAAATCCTCGTCGTGTCCGGCGCGTGAGGCATGGAAGCGGCAAACGCGCACACCGAATAAAACCGAATACAACCCGAAGATGCGTCATGCCCGGCCGGAGTGCAAGGGGTGGATGTCTACGGTCGGGCTCGGCAGTCCAGCGTCCCTGTCGGGCAGTCGGTTCCTCTCTTGAACACTCCGTCGATATCATCCAACATGCCACGACGAACGCCTGCGGTGGTCTCCGCATGACTCGCAACACCACCAACAGCCGGCGGCGAATGTGAGTCGCTCACCCAGACGCCTGCTCCGGCGGGCGGCGGATGCGCTGTCTGAGCTCGAGTCGGTGTTCCTGCAGCATCCAGATGCACGTGCGGACCTCGAGCGCATCGTGGGGCGAGACGGGCTCGAGCGGCTGGCGGGCGCGACTCAGCTCGTGCGAGAGCAGGCGGCCCGAGTCGACGGGCAGCCCGCGGAGTCGCAAGGTGACGATTAACCAGAGTGGCGTGCGCAGCCCCCAATTGTACGGTCGTCGTGCTGGACCGTCGGCACGGTTTACGGACTGGTGCTGTCGGAAACCGTGAAGGGCACCATGGGCCGCTGTACGTAGTCAACTTCACAGTACCGGTCGGGCCCCTGCTGGTGGACGACGTGCTGTTCGTTGTCGCAGTGCAGGCACGGAACGACCCCGACCACGTCGACCGCGATGCTGCCACGTTCGGCGGCATGCCGCAACAGAACGCGGAGTTCCGCTGACAGACCGCCATCGACCGGGGGGGCATCGCCAATCCGAGTACAGATGTGCTCTGCCATCACAGTAATGTCGACGCGCGACGCCCACTCCGCGTCGATATCGCGCGCTCGAAAGGCTGCGAGCTGCAGTACCTCGAGACGCGGCGCGCCGCCAATCGTTTCACGACCCCATCCCACGGCAAGAACACCACTCGCACGCAGGCCGGAGAGCGGATGCGTTCTCCTCGCCACCAGCCAAACGAGCGCATTCTGAATTGCCGTGAGCGAGTTCATGCGCTTGAGCACCTGATCTGCACCCTCGTCGACTTCTCCATCGAGAGATCGGAACCGCCCGTCGCGGAGTTCATAACCGTTGTGGCCAATTGCATTTCGAAGGCGGGGCGAGAAAGCTTCCTCGACCAAGATTCCGATGGCGCGAGAGGTGGGGGGCCAAGACTTCAGGTACTCGACCATCTGCCCTTTCTTGAGTCGTCCCGCTCTGTCTCGAAAGCGTGCCAGCGAGTCATCATACCGCCCGTTTGCCAGCAGGTCCTTTAAGTGCACCAGCACGCACAGGGGCCACTCGACCTCATACTTCCGAGCATACAGGCTCACGTCGGCGTGCGAGAGCCCATCCCATTCGTTGCTCACTTCGAACAGGTTCTGCCACTGCCTGTGAAACGTCGCGTCTTGCGGGGCGGCAACCTCGAGGAGCCGCTCAAGTGCATGTCCGTGTGTGTGTGACAGGTCCGCCACGAGAGCGGTCAACGCGTCAAGCACCGCGCCAAACCCATCAAGACGCATTACAAACTCCGCAGTCGCGTCTCGATACACGTAGTACGCAACCTGTCCGTCGAAGGCGGCAGCGCGTGTCCCCGGAACAGGCCACGTGTATTGCTCGGGGTTTTGGCGACCATTCTGGAACCACCGCTCGTGCAGCGCCCAGCTCGTTCGGAACCGTTTCACCCGAATCGGGTCCAGCCGCAGTGGCGGGGGGTCGTAATGGGCCCCTTCGTCGGACTGATGTGTTTCGTAGGGCACGGCCACTGAGGGCAAGCAGAAATAGGAACAGCGATAGAGGTCCGCTGTGATGAAAACTCGTCGGAGGGCGGCGACGACTCTGGAGTTCACGGCGCGGAGCTAGACGCGACGTTCGTCACGTTATACCGCCAATCTGACAGTCAGCAACTCGAAGCCCGGAGCAGGCGCCCCGCCCCCCAAGCGGCGCTCGGCGGTGACGAGTCTATTGGAACGCTGCGAGGTTCGCCTTCGCCTGAGCGAGGGCGGTCTGCTTTGTGAGCACGGCGCCCGCCAGTCGCCTGCGCTGCTGCTCGGCAGTGCCTTTCAATCTCTGAAGCTCAACAGCTCCCATTAACAGGAGCCTTTCAATCTCCTGTTTGCGACGCGTGAACTGCTGGTTCACGGTCGCTACATCCTGCGGATCGACCCCCTTCTTGGGGTCGAACCGGAAGCGAGATGACACATTGTTGCACCAGGCGAGTAGGGTTGCGATCCGGGCCGGACCGAACCCGGGCACGCTTGAAATGCTTGCGCGAACCACGTCGGCAGCCGTCTCGATACCGTACGAGGCGAGCGTCGACTTGAGGCCGGCTCCAATGCCTGGCAACTGGGCTCGGTCGATATAGTGCCGCTCCAGGTATTGATGGAGCTGCCGCTTTTCACGATCAGCTTCCAGTTTCTTGAGAGCGGCGAGCCGCGCGTTGTTGAGCTCGAGGTGCTCTCCGCGCAGTGCCTGCAGCACCTTCAGGTGCGTCTGAAAGCGCTCCGCTCCCGCGGAGCATTCTTGCGACCATTGGTGCACGAAAGCTTCGACCACTCGCTCGGCCTCGCGTAGTTCGATCTGAAGCGTCGCGCGTTCGTTTGAGAGATCTGACCATCGGTTCAGAAAGAACGAGATTGCACCCAGGGCGACAGCACTCCAGAACCCCCGCGTGCCGTCGGCCATGCCCGTGCACGTACCGACGAGCGCCATGGCCGCGAGGACTTGCGTCGCCTGATGGGCCTTCCACGCCACCTTCCTCCAGATTTTTGGCCGCGTCACAGGCTGGATGTGCGTGAAGGAAGACGTGGGTAGCGTCGACGCAGCGGACGGCGGGGCGATGCTGAGTATCTCAGCCCAGACGTGTGCGAGATCGAAGCCGGTGGCCCCACGGACCGCCGCAACGGCACTCAGGAAGAAGTCCGGTCCACCCGCGCGCTGAATGGCACACCAAGGACACATCCCGCCAAGACTTCGGTGGTATTTATGTGCCGTGCTCGTCGAGCAGGTGGTGAGCTCTTGTTGAAGGTTGCCGAGGGCGGTGACCCACTCGGAGGCCCGCGGCCGCCCCCCCGTCGCGGCGCTTGCTGGAGCGAAGGCTCGCTCGAACAGATCGGCCACGTCCCGGGACGCCGATGAGAGAGGTACCGCGTTGGGCGGCGGAGCCATCTGCATCGCCGCGGCGTGTCGGCTGAACGCGAACCGCCCCTCGGTGATTGCCCGCTCGATGGGCATATCGCCAGCGCCGCTGAATCGGCCCGCGAAGGGGTGCCGGCCCATGAAGAGCACGTGGAACAGCAGCACCGCAAGGCCAAACGCGTCATGCTGCGCGGTGCGCACGACG
>JBGTFN010000584.1:0-5292 GCA_041747275.1 Gemmatimonadaceae bacterium
GCTGCGCGCGCCGACGCCCCCGGTTGTCCAAGCCGTGCGCGCACACCTGCAAGTCCCTGCAGCGACGCCTCGCGAGCGGGATGCGCCAGCTGAAGCAGCGGTTCGAGCGCATCCGCCATGTCAGTCGGCACGATCGCGTCCTGCACGAACTCACGCGAGACCTCGCGTTCCGCCACGACGTTCACCAGGCCGATATTCGGAATGCGCACGACGCGCTTCGCAATCGCATAGCTGATCCCGCTCGTGCGATACGCGATGATATGCGGCAAGCCGGCCACTGCGGCTTCGAGCGTGGTCGTGCCACTCTTGAGCAGTCCCGCAGTCGCTGCTCGCAATACGGTGAACGACGCGCCGCGCACCACAGAAAACGGACAGATCGACGCGTCGATCTCGATGCCGGGTGCGGCGCTCACCACCACCTGCAACGTCGGCAACCGGCGCTGCAGCTCGCGTGCCGTCGCCGTGAACGGAACGAGGTGTCGCGCGAGTTCGCTGCCTCGGCTTCCGGGAAACACCGCCAGCACCGGGTCATCGGGGCGCAGTCCGAGTGTCGCCCGCGCGTCCGCTGGTTCCGGCAGTTCCGACGCGCGATCGAGCAGCGGATGACCCACGAACGTGGCGTTCACACCGTGCTTGCGCAGCAGCGCCTCCTCAAACGGCAGAATCACCGCCGCTTTGGCAACCCATTTCGCAAGCTTCGGCAACCGATCTGCGCCCCACGCCCACACCTGCGGTGTGATGTAGTACAGCACGGGCACACCCGCATTGAACGCCGCTTCGGCCACGCGCATGTTGAAGCCCGGATAATCCATCAGGATGACGAGTCCCACTCGTCCGGATGTCAGCCGCGTTTTGAGCGCATTCAGCAGTTGCCAGTGACGGGGAATATGTCGCAGCACTTCGGTGAAGCCGATTGCCGCCAAACGCTCGCTGTGCTCGATCAATGCAACGCCCGCCGCGCGCATCTTCTCACCGCCAACGCCGCACAGCGGTCGGTCCGGCTGGGCTTCTTTGAGCGCGCTCGCGACCTTGGCCGCATGCAAGTCACCGGACGGCTCGCCGACGACGAACAGAATCTCACGCACCGGATGCGTGTTTCGCAGCGTTCCCCAGCGCATCATGATTGAGCGTACGCTCGATCTCGCGCATGATGCGAAGCGCAACAGACAGCGCCTCGCGTCCTTCTTCACCCGTCACGGCAACCGGCGCGCGGCCTGCAATGGCGTCGACGAACTGCTCGAGTTCGAGCTTGAGCGGTTCCGCTTCGGGCGCATCGATAGGCACCCGCTCGACAAACTCTTCCAGCGCACGCGGCTGCGCGGCGAAGAGCGTGGGATCGAGGTCTCGGCGCATGCGATAGAACTCGCCCGTTCCAGCGGCGAGGTCGAGGGAGAGATATCCGCTCTTCTGAAAAATGCGCAACTTGCGCAGTCGATCTCTGGACACACGGCTCGCCGTCACGTTCGCCACCGCGCCGTTCTCGAAGACGATGCGTGCGTTCGCGATGTCGAGCTGTGGCGTGAGCACCGGAATGCCCGTTGCCTGCACGTCGCTCACCCGCGCTCCAACGAGTGTGCGCACGAGATCGATGTCGTGAATCATGAGATCGAGCACGACTGCGACATCGGAGCCGCGTGGATTGAAAGGCGCCAGCCGATCACTCTCGATGAATCGAGGCGAGTCGACGTAGGGCATCGCTGCGCGCACAGCGCGATTGACCCGCTCCACGTGTCCCACCTGGATGAACACACCCTTCTCTCGCGCGCGTGTGAGCAGATCGTCAGCTTCTTCCAGCGTCAGGGTGAACGGCTTCTCCACGAACACATGGCGACCGCGCGCGAGTGCTGCCGCCGCGACTGCGTGGTGCGAAGTGGTCGGCACCACGATTGACACCGCATCGGCCGCGTCGAGCAACGACGCCAGCGACGCATGCGCCGTGACGTTGAATTGCTCTGCCATCGCTTTCGCGCGTGCCGAGTCCGTCTCGAAGAATCCGACGAAGCGATCCCGAAGGAGATCGCGCAGGATGCGTACGTGATGCTGTCCGAGCGCGCCTGCCCCAACCACGCCGATGCGGGCGTCCATCAGAATCCCACTCCGCGCTCGCTCTGCTCAACGAAGTCGAGGAACCGCGTGACTTCACTGAGCGGCTCGCATTCGGCGCGCGCCCGCAGGAGGCCCTGCGACACGTTGTGCTCCGAGCGGAACATGAGCCGATATGCGCGCTTGAGCTCCTTGACCACCGAATCCGAGAATCCGCTGCGTTGCAGGCCCACACTGTTCAGGCCGAAAAGCTTGACCGGATTGCCCACGGCCTTCACATACGGCGGCACATCCTGCGCCACGCGCGAGCAGCCGCCAACGAAGGCGTGCGATCCGATGCGCACGAACTGATGCGCTGCGCACAAGCCCGAAATCGTTGCGCGATCTTCGACGATGACATGGCCCGCGAGCTGCGTACCGTTCGAGATGATCACACCGTCACCGAGCTGACAGTCATGCGCGAGATGCACGTAGCTCATGAGAAAGCAGCCGCGCCCCACGGTGGTAACAAGCGAATGCGCCGTGCCGCGGTTGACCGTGACGTACTCGCGAAGCACGGAGTCGTCGCCGATCTCGACACGCGTGTCTTCACCGCGGTACTTGAGGTCCTGCGGATCGCCGCCCAGCACCGAGCCGACGCCGATCTTCACACGCTGGCCAAGCGTGACATCACGCTCCAGCGTTGCGCGCGGCGACAACACGCAACCGTCGCCCACGATGCAGCGCGGTCCCACCATCGCCCACGGACCGATCTCAACATCCTGCCCAAGCTCGGCCGATGCGTCGATAAGGGCCGTGGCATGAATGCGCGCAGTCATCGATCGCGGATCATCGCCGCCATGTCCGCCTGCGCCACCACGTCGCCTTCCACGTAGCCGATGCCACGCATCTTGCACGTACTGCCGCGCAACTGCAGCACTTCGAGCTCGAAGCGGATCTGGTCTCCCGGCTTGACCGGACGTCGGAACTTGATGTTGTCAAGCGACATGAAGTACACAACCTTGCTGCCTGGATCCTCGATGGTGCGCATGAGCAGCATGCCACCCACCTGCGCCATCGCCTCCACGATCAGTACGCCCGGCATGATCGGGTGGCCAGGAAAATGCCCCTGAAAGAACGGCTCGTTGATCGTCACGTTCTTGAGGCCGACGATGCGCTTGCCTTCCTCGATCTCGAGGATGCGATCCACGAGCAGGAATGGATAACGGTGCGGCAGCACCTTCATGATGTCTTCGACGGAATACACGGCGGACTCCCGAACAGCGGTACGAACCAGCTCCCGGACAAACGCGACGGTACCGCGATGACTCGGGCGGTGAGCAGTGATGCGGGCGCGCACTCGCGCCCCCGCAAGGGCAAGGTCTCCAATACAATCAAGCGCCTTGTGGCGCACGAACTCGTCCGACCAGCGCAGCGGTCCGCTGCGAAGCCCATTCGCATCCAGCACCACTGCGTTCTCAACCGACGCGCCCTGAATGAGCCCACGGGCACGCAGCGCGTCCACCTCGTGCACGAACCCGAAAGTACGCGCCGACGCCAGCTCTCGCGCAAATGACTGAGGCGTAACATGCCAGGCGCCTTCCTGCTCTCCGATCAACGGGTGTGGAAAGGCGATGCGCACGTCGAGCTCGAGGTCGAGCGACGGCTCGGCGATATAGACCGACTCGCCGTCCTCCACGCGAAGCGGTTGGCGCAAGATGAGCCAGTCCGGTCGGCCACCATTCTGCACGACACCGGCCTCGGCAAGTGCCGCAAGGAAGGGCGCCGCGCTTCCATCCATGATGGGCGGCTCCGACGCGTCCATCGCGATCTCCAGATCGTCGAGATGCAGCGAACCCACCGCGGCGAGTACATGCTCCACCGTGTGCAGCGCCGACGGACCGGTGCCCAGCTGGGTCCGGCGCTCGGCTTCCACCGCCATGCGAATGTGCGCGGGAATGCTCGGCTCGTCTGGACGGTCTACTCGACGGAAGTACACACCCGCCCCGCTTGGCGCCGGCCGGAACTCGAGGCGGCACGGCTGACCGAGGTGCAATCCGATACCGTTAATCGCGATCGCACGAGCGATAGTGCGGCGCTCGCCGGTGATCGGAAGCGGTGGCAGCGCGACGGTCCATATGCTTTGCGCGCCGCCACCGGCGTGGGTCCTGCCGGCGCTCACGGGGGCGATCATGCGTCCGACTCGGGCGTCGCCGGCATTGGCGCTTCGGGATCGGTAGCTAGGTGCGACCCATCTGCTTCGCGCAGCATTCGCTCGACCGGACGCATAATTGAAGCCATCCGGTGCAGTGCCGCCGTGGCCCGTAGCTGCTCCCGATGCGGACGCGCCGGGTAGCCGGACCAGGTCTCGCCCGCGGGCACGTTGCCCACAACTCCCGCCTGCGCGGCAAGCGTGCTTCCGGCACCTACCACAAGGTGTCCGGCCAGCCCGACTTGTCCGCCCAACTGTACACCATCTTCGACTCGCGTCGAACCCGCAATGCCGACCTGCGACGCGATCATGCATCCCCGCCCGATGCGCACGTTGTGCGCAATCTGCACGAGGCTATCCACCTTGGTGCCGGCGCCGATCAACGTATCGTCGATACTGCCGCGATCCACGCAGCTGTTCGCGCCGATTTCCACGTCGTCGCCCAGCACGCAGCGCCCAACGTGAGGAATGCGATGTGCCGCTCCATCTCTCGGCACCCAGCCAAATCCCTCGCGCCCCACGCGTGCGCCGGCGTGCAGCACGACACGTGAGCCGATCTCGACGTGCGGATAGCAGGTGCTGTGCGCATGAAGCCGTGTATCCTCGCCGAGTACGCAGCCCTCGCCCACGAGTGCGTGCGCACCGATCCACACGCGATCTCCGAGCACGACATCGTCACCGATCACCGCATATGCATCGATGGTGACGTCGGTGCCGAGCACCGCGCGGTCGCCTATGACCGCCGTGCTGTGCACGCCGGCAACGCGTCGGGGAGTGCGATGGAACAGTGGCAGAACGGCAAGCAAGGCGTTCATCGGCTGATCGACGATCACGCGCGCTGCAGGCGAACCAGGCGAGTCGCGAAACTCCGATCCCATAATGACCACGCCAGCGCGCGTATCGCGAAACCATGCCGCATAGCGTGCATGAGAGAGCAGGCTGAGCTGCTCAGGGCGCGCGCGATCGAGCGCGGCGACGCCGTGTACAATGACATCACCGTCGCCGATCAGCTCGCCGCGCACCAAGTCTGCAATTGCCGCGGCGGTGACGGGCGTTTG
>JBGTFN010000585.1:0-12239 GCA_041747275.1 Gemmatimonadaceae bacterium
AAGATCGCCGAGAATCAGCAGACGCTGGGCCCCGGTGCGTGCAAGCAGGCGGTCGAGCCGCGCGAGGTCGGACGTGGTACCACCGGCGGGAACGGGCACGCCGTTTGCGCGCAGTGCGGTGGCCTTGCCCCAGTGCACGTCGGCGATGGCGACGGTGCGCTGGTTGGGCAGTTCAGCGGCGCGTTCGGGGTGGAGGACGACGGGTTCGGGAATGCGGGGCAGCGAGACGTTCATGCAGGGAAATCTACGCCGCGTTCACTCACGATTCGTGCGCGATCATTTCCTGACCCGCGTCCAGAGCGACTCGCGTCCGCGCGCCGCCGGCCGCTCAAACTGCGCCGTCATGCGCCGCACACGATCAGATAGCTTCTCGGACGTCACCTTCTGCCGCGTGCGATCCACCAGCAGCGGAAACGCCAGCGGCGTGGGACGTTCGACATCGATCACGCGCACGTCACTGACCGAAAGTCGCGTGAGCACTCGGCCGATGCGACTGGCTTCGAGCTGCCGCTCCAGCACCTCGCGCTGCGCCTGATGCAACAGAAGGTTCTCAGGGTCGAAACGCGCGAACACATCGTATAGCAGGCCGCTCGAGGCTTGCACCTGCTTGACCGACTTCTGCTGACCCGGAAAACCGCCAAAGATCAATCCAGCAACGCGTGCGATCTCTCGAAACTGCCGACGCGCCAGCTCGGCGGCGTTCAGGCTCTGTGTGATATCGTGCAGCAGGTGAGCCGGCGAGAGCAATCCGCCGTCGAGCGCTTCTTCAAGCGGCGCACGTTCTGGCGACAGCAACTCGAAACCGTAGTCGTTGGACGCAAAGCTGAACGTGATGGGCGCATGCTGCGCGATGCGATACGCAAACAGCGCCGACAACCCCTCGTGCACGAGACGTCCTTCGAACGGATAGATGAAGAGATGGAAGCCTTCGCGCGTCTCGCACCGTTCAATGAGCAGCTCATTCGGCCGGGGAATCGTCGATCGCTCAGCCTGCAGCAGCAGCAGCGGCTTGATAGCCTGCAGTTCCGGTGTGTCGAAGACGCCTGTGCGCGCCGTCTCGAGCGTGTTGCGCACGGCCGCCGCGAGTTCCGTGGAAAGCGGCATGCGCGCGCCCATCCAGCGTGGAATGGCGTGCGCCATCGTCTTGGCCTTGCGTACCCACGCCACGAGATCGCGCACGCGCACGAACGCCAGTGCACGTCCCGAAAACATGAATACGTCTCCGGGTTTGAGGCGCGCGATAAAGCTCTCCTCCACTGAACCGATGCGGCCACCCGTCATGAAGCGCACGGAGATGGCGGTATCGCTCACGATCGTGCCGATGTTGAGCACGTGGCGCCGCGCCACCTGCGCATCGCGCACTCGATAGAGCTCTCCGTCGCATACGAGTCGCGCATATTCCGGGTACGCCTGCAGTGTATCACCGCCGCGCGTGGCGAAGTCGATCGCCCAATCGAGCTCCTTCCGAGTCAGCGCTTGGTATGCGCGCGTCGTGCGCAGCTCGGCCAATGCGCCTTCCGCCGTGAAGCCACCGCCAAGTGCGAGCGTCACGAGATGCTGCACCAGCAGGTCGAGCGGGCGGTCCACCGGATCGCGGGACTCGATGGCCATGTTGCGGATGGCATCACGCGCCGCAGAGACTTCGATGAGTTCGAGTGCGTTCGTCGGCACGCAAACGATGCGTGAGACGCGTCCAGGCGAGTGTCCCGAGCGACCGGCACGTTGCAGCAGCCGCGCGACGCCCTTGGGACTTCCCACTTGCATCACAACATCCACTGGTGCGAAGTCGACGCCGAGGTCGAGTGATGACGTGGACACCACGATGCGAAAGCGTCCGCTGTGCATGCCGTCTTCCACGGCGCGCCGCTGCTTGACGTCGAGCGAGCCGTGGTGAATGGCCGTGAACTCGAACCAATCGGGGCGCGCCGTGCAGATGGACTGGAACCAGAGTTCACACTGCGAACGCGTATTGGTGAACACGATGGCGCTTTGTGCGCGCTCGAGTCGTTCGAGCACCTGCGGCAGCAGCTTGACGTTCAGGTGTCCGGCCCACGGGAATCGCTCCATGGCTTCCGGCACGAGCGACTCCACTTCGATTTCCTTGGGCACGAGGCCGCGAATGAGTCTCGCCTGGTCGGGTGTCAGTGTGGATTCGTGCGCACGATTGCCAACGAGTGTGTCGCGCGCGACCTCGAGGTTGCCGAGCGTGGCCGACAGTCCCCACGTGCGAAGCGTTGGCACGATCGCACGCAGACGCGCGAGTGCCAACTCCGTCTGCGCGCCGCGCTTCGACGACAGCAGCTCGTGCCACTCGTCCACGATCACGCAGCGCAGATCGGTGAAGAGATCGGCGTGATCCTCGCGGCAGAGCATGAGCGTGAGCGACTCGGGGGTGGTGACGAGTGCCGTTGGCAATCGCTCGCGTTGACGCTGACGCAATGACGCCTTGGTGTCTCCCGTACGCGATTCAACCGTCCACGGCAATCCGAGATCGGCGATGGGTTCGAGCAGCGCGCGTTCGGTGTCGGCGGCGAGTGCGCGCAGTGGCGTGATCCAAAGCACGCGCAACTTGCTGGCGGTGTTGCGTTTGAGTCGGGACGGTCGAGCTGGTTCATCTTTCTTCGTGCGCAGTCGGCGCGACGAGTTGGGGACCGCGGGTTCGGCTTCGGCTAGTTCTGCGTGCGCCTCGTGCAGCGCCTCCGCAACCGGCCCCATCCACGCTGCATACGTCTTGCCGGTGCCCGTGGCAGCGTGGATGAGTCCCGATTCGCCCTGCAGATATGCCCTCCACACGTCGCGCTGGAACTCGAAGGGTGTCCAGCCGCGTGAGGCGAACCATTGTTCGATGCGGTCGTGTGCGCTGGTCACGCCTCTCCCTTCTGCGCCCGGAGCAAGTTCTTCATCGTCTCCAACGAATCCGCCTCACTCGCCGGTTTGTCGCGCCGCCAACGCGCCATGCGCGGGAAGCGCACCGCAATGCCGCTCTTGTGCCGACTGCTCTCCTGAATGCCCTCGAACGCGAGTTCGAACACAAGCCGCGGCTCCACTGTGCGCACGGGCCCGAATTTTTCCTTCGTATGCGCACGCACGAAACGATCGACCTCGCGAATCTCCACATCCGTCAAACCTGAATACGCCTTCGCAAACGGCACGAGTGTTTCGTCATCCCACACCGCGAACGTGTAGTCCGTGAACAAACCCGCGCGCCGTCCGCTGCCAGCCTGCGCATACACCAGCACTGCATCAACCGTGAGCGGTGCCACCTTCCACTTCCACCAGTCGCCCGTCCTTCGGCCCACACCGTACGCCGAGTCGAGTCGCTTGAGCATCAGACCCTCGGCTTCTTCCGCGCGCGACATCGCACGTGCTTCGACCACCTGCTCCCACGTATCCACCACAATGAGCGGCGATGTCGTCACCGGCGCACCGCTCGGCAGCGCCGCTACGATGCGTTCCACATGCGCGCGACGCACCCGCAACGGTTCGTTGCGCACATCCACGCCATCTCTCTCGAGGCAATCGTAGACGACGAGATGCACCGGCACGTCGGCCAGCAACTTCTTGCCGACGGTCTTGCGATTGAGTCGACGCTGCAGCGCCGTGAACGGCATGGGACGCCCGTCCTGCCACGCGAGCAGCTCACCATCGAGCACCGTGCCGTCGGGCAGGAACGAGACCGCCGCTTCCACTTCGGGAAATCGGCCCGCGAGCAGATCTTCACCGCGGCTCCACAAAAACTCGCGCCCGCGTCGCTTGATCACCTGCGCACGAATGCCGTCCCACTTCCACTCCACCTGCCATGCGTCTCGCGCGCCGAGCGATTCGGGTGCTGCCTCGAGCGCATAGGCAAGGAAGAACGGATACGGGCGACTCCAGTCGGCATCATTGGTCGTTCCGCTCACCAGCGATTCAAACCACGACCCACTCGGCTCCCACTGCCCCATGAGTCGATGGGCAATGACGTCCGCGTCCACTCCGCTGCTGGCCGCGAGTGCGCGAACCACCAAACCGTCTGATACACCCACGCGAAAGCTGCCGGTGAGCAGCTTGTTGTACACGAAGCGCGCCGTGCCACTCAACTCCGACCACGCGCGCAGCAGATCAGCGCGTTGCATCTCAGGGTCGAGCGTCTTCAATGGCAGCAGACGCCGCTCCACCCACTCGGCAAACGACGCGGATTGCTCGGCACGACTGTCCGGCACGAGCAGCGAGATGGTCTCGGCCAGATCGCCCGCCTGCGCATATGACTCCTCGAACAACCAGTCGGGAATCTGCGCAACATCCGCAGCCCACTTCCGAAGATCCGGTGCGCGCACGAGTCGCTTTGGACGTCGACCGGTGAGAAATGCAACGGCCCACGCGCTGTCGGCCGGTGGCGCGCTCGCGAAGTACTCCGTGAGTGCGGCAACTTTGCTGAGGGTGCCCGCGGACGCGTCGATGGCATCGTACAGCGCGGCGAATCGGTTCACGGGGAGGTTTCCTCCGCGGGTGCGACGTCAGGCGCGCTATCGGGGGATTCGTTCGCGGCGCCCGCGCTCATGTCATTCGCACTGTCCACGTTCGCTTCGTCGACTGCACTGTCGTCACGCTCACCCTCAAAGCGCGTCTGCAATGCCTCGGCTTCATACCCCTGCTCGCGCAACCAACGCACCACCGGGCCTGTGAAGCCATGCGTGGCCCACACACGCTGCGCACCCGTCGCCGAAATCGCCTGCTGCAGCTGCGGCCAGTCCACATGATCCGAGAGCGTGAAGCCACGATCCACACCGCGTCGGCGACGCGCGCCGCGCACCAGCATCCATCCGCTCGCAAACGCGCCTGCAGATTTCCCGAAACGCCGCACCCACGTGGTGCCGTCGGCGCCAGGCGGCGCGACCACGATTGCGCGCGACCACGCCGGATCACGTTTGTCCACGGTGGCGTAACTCGTCTCCGGCATCGCAACGCCGGCCTCGCGATAAAGCGCCGTCATCGTCTCAACCGCACCGTGCGTGAGAATGGGGCCGATGGACGGATCGAGTCCGGACAGCAAACGCTGCGCCTTGCCCAACGCGTAGCCATACAGCATCGACGCGCGCCCGTTGTCTGCGTTGTCGCGCCACCACGCGTTGATCTCGGCGAACACCGATTCCTGCGACGGCCACCGATAGATGGGCAAACCGAACGTGCACTCGGTGATGAACGTGTGACATCGCACGGGCTCCCACGGTGTGCATGTCGCGTCGGCGTCGGTCTTGTAATCGCCGGAGACGACCCACACTTCTCCGCGATGCTCCACGCGAATCTGGGCGGAGCCGAGAATGTGTCCGGCCGGATGCAGCGAGAAGTGTACGCCATTGACCGTGATCACCTCACCGTATGCGACGGCCTGCGCGCGAGACGCATACGGGCCCAGTCGTTGCCGTGATACGCCCAGTCCGGACTCCGAGACGAGATAGTGCCCGTGCCCCCATCGAAGATGGTCCGCGTGCGCGTGCGTGATCACCGCGCGGTCCACGGGCGTCCACGGGTCGATGTAGACATCCGCGGCCTCGCACCAGAGCCCGCGTTCCGTCAGCCGGAGCAGCACGTCAGCGCAGTGATGGGTGTGATAAGTTCGTGAGCATACATGACCCTCGTACCCGGCAAGCGCATCTTCGTCGTCACCAATGATTTCCCGCCGCGCATCGGGGGAATCAACGACTACGTCGCCCAACTCGTTCGTCGCCTGCCGGCTGGCGACGTGACGGTGTTCTCGTCCACCTACAAGGGTGCCGCCGAGTTCGACCGGAGCTTTCCGCAGGAAGTGATCCGGTTGCCCACGGAGATGATGTTGCCCACGCCGGGCGTGCGCCGAGAGCTCCATGCGCTGCTGAAGGAGCGTCGACCTGACATCGTGCTGTTCGGCGCGATCTGGCCGCTCGGCCACATGGGACCGGGCATTCGTCGCAAGCTCGACATCCCGTACGGTGGGTTTTCGCATGGGCTCGAGCTCACCGGGGCGCGCATTCCGGGACTGATGCGAAACATTGGTGATCACGCATCGCTGCTTACTGCCGTGAGCAACTGGGCGCGTCTGTTGCTCGAACCCGCGTTCGGCTGGCAGGGACGCATGGAGCTGCTGCCGTCGGGTGTTCACACGGACGCCTTTCACCCTTCCGTTTCGGACGCCGCTATACGCGAACGGCATGCGCTCGGCGACGCGCCTGTTGTCTGCTGCGTGTCGCGATTGGTCGCGCGCAAAGGACAGGATATGCTGATTCGCGCCCTGCCCAGGCTTTCGGAATCGGTGCCCGATGTGCGACTGCTCATCGTGGGCAGCGGACCCTACGACCAGACGCTCCGAAAGCTGGCTCGGGAAACTGGCGTGGACGAGCGCGTGATCTTCACCGGCGCCGTGCCGTATTCGGAGCTGCCCGCGCATTTCCGCGCCGGCGATGTTTTCGCGATGCCCTGTCGATCGCGTTTGGGTGGACTGGATATCGAGGCGCTCGGCGCCGTGTTTCTGCAGGCCGCTGCTGTGGGTCGGCCTGTTGTCGCGGGCGATTCGGGCGGCGCGCCGGAAGCGGTGCGGCACGATGAGACCGGGCTGGTGGTCGACCCGGAGTCACCCCGCGCGATCGCGGACGCGCTGGCGTCGTTGCTGCTGAATCCGGCACGCGCAACTGCGATGGGCGAGGCCGGGGCCGAGTGGGTGCACACAAGCTGGACGTGGGACGCGATGGCGGCGCGACTTCACCAGATGGTAGCTGACTGCTAGCTTAGTGTCGTATTTGTACCGCTATGCTGTTGCGAGAATGTGTTCGGTTCTCGGCAGTCCAGCTAAAGACTCGTATACCGGTTCGAGCTCGTCCACGACTCGCTCCCAGGCGTAGTCCAGTGCGCGTCTGGCGCCATTCGCAGCCAACCGGGCGCGTTCCTCGGGATGGTCGAGCAGGTGCGCGATTCCGTCGGCGAGTGCGCGGCCGTCGCACGGTTTCACGAGAACGGCTTCTTTTCCGTTGCGTGCGACTTCGCGGTAGCCCGGAATGTCGCTGCCAACAACCGGCAGCGCGGCGGCCATGGCTTCCACGAGCACAATCCCGAACGACTCCGCGCCGATGGCTGGAGCGACGAATATGTCGGCCGCTCGATGATAGGTGGGCAGCGCCTTGTCGGAGACATTGCCAAGCATGTGAACGCGGCGACGGATGTCAGCCGGCAGTGAGAGGACGGCGTCGCGCTCCTGACCATCGCCGACCACGAGCAGCTGCAGGTCGGAATAGCGATCGGCGAGAAGTTCGAAGGCTTCCAGCGCGAACGGCAGCCCTTTTCTCGGCTCGAGGCGGCCCACGAACAGCAGCTTTCGTCCCTCGGGCAGTCCAAGCGCCGGTGAGGCCTTGGCGAAGCGCTCCACGTCGATACCGTTGGGTACGATGGAGACGTTGCCTTTGCCCAGGCGACCCTTGGCCGAATGGCGGGCGGCGTGACTGACGGCGATGCGCCTGGCAAGCAGATTCCACGTCGGGCGAAACAGTGGCGCGGCGGCCGAGTAGAGTCGGCCCTGAAATGTCTCACGCGCGAAATAGGAATGAAACGTGGCGACCACGGGCGCCGGCGCCGACCACACCGCCTTCAACCCGATGCTGAGCGCGAACGGCTCATGTACATGCACCACGTCGGGTGCGAAGTCGATCATCGCCTCTTTCAGGGTCCTCATCGTGCTGGGCGCGAACGCGAGGCGAGCGACCGAGCCATTGGCGCGGATATTGAGCGTGCGACCGACGATGCGCGCGTGTTCCTGCCAACCTGGCGTGTCACCGGGCGCGAGTACGAGCACCTGATGTCCACGCTTCTGCAGATGCCTGGTGAGCTGACGGATGTGAATCTGCACACCGCCCAGCGCGTCCCAGCTATACGGCGAAACCTGAATGATCCGCATGCAGAGGGAGTTCAAGGTGAGGCGCGGCCCGACATCGGGAGATCAGCGAAGCATCGTCAGACTCTACGGGAAGCTGCGTACGGAGTGTCACTCGTGTTTTTCACTCTACGGCAGTGGACGCGTCGCGGCTTCGCAGCGACCACTGACCGACCAGTCCCGAACCAAAGATCACCACCCCTACACCAGCCAACGTAAAGCGATACGGCTGCTCGATACCGAGTGAGCCGAGAAGCAAGATCATGCCGCCAACCGCCAATGCCGACAGCATGAACACACCGGCAACGATCAGGTCCTTGGTGGAGAAGATTACTGCACGTGATCCAGCCGGTGCAGACTCATGCAGTAGAGTATCCTGCGAAACCATCACGGGCGCCAGAAGCACTCCCCCTAAAAAGGCGACGGGTGCGAAGACGGTAAAGGAAAAGAACACGCCGCCGATGATCATCAGAAGGCCGATCAAGGCGTTCCCGATGAGAATGGCGCGTCGCTTGTTCCAGCGTCGGCCTACGGTCCCGACCAGCAACGACCCAAGAATCATGCCTGCGCCGAGGATACCGCCAAGAAATCCAACGCCTTTGGTGCCCAGGCCCATGACGGTTTGGACGGAATAGGTCATCGCGACATAGACCGTGCTGGCAAAAAGTGCGAGCGAGACGAGCGATCCGAACACAAAGCGCAATGCGGGGTCGCTTCTCACGGTGCGCAAGGTAGTCACAACATCGCGGGCGAGCGATCGTGAATTGCGTCGTTCGCTTCGAACAGTCGCGGCCGTTATGGTGACGACTGGATTGCGCGCGCCCGCGACCATGATGCCCAGCAGGGTCAGCACGGAGATGAAATACGAGCCTGCGTCGAGGTAAAACCCGGCGGCGTAGTCTGTCCAGCCGAAGCGGCGCCACATGGTGAGACCGATGATCACGCCACCGCCCACGATGCCGATCACGGTCGCAAAGCGCCCGATGAATGACAGCGCCGCGTTCGCGGAGAGCAGGTGCGAGCGCGGCACGAGGTCGGGGATGAGCGCCATCTTCGCTGAGTTGAAGAAGACGCCGAGCAGGAACACGAAAAAGGCGACGATGTACACGGACCAGAGATATCCCGTGGCCGCAAAGAGTGCAGGGATGATGCCCACGAGCAGCGCGCGCAAAAGGTCGCAGACCAGCATGGTAACGCGCTTGTCCCATCGGTCCACGAGCGCACCGGCAAGCGGACCGAACAGGATGACGGGCGCGGTGAACACCACCGACAGCTTGGCCAGCTCGAGTCCACCGGTGTTGCTCGCTGCCACCGCGCCCACGAGCGCGATCAGCGCCATGTGATGCAGCTTGTCGCCCAACTGCGAGATCGTCTGTCCGGCAACCAGAAACGCGAAGCGCGGTGCGCGCAGCACGGTCGCGATGGAAGGTGCGCCGGAGTCAGGTGTCATCGAAGGGCGGGATCCAGTGAGGCTGAAAAACGAACCACTGATCGGGATTCGCTCGTACGTGTTCGGCGAGGCGGGCCCCTATCCTCCGGGTCAGCGCTTCGCGATCGGATCGGGCGATACCCGACGCTTCGGCCGTGATCGGCGCTTCCAGCTGCACAAGGTAGCGGCTGGCAGCGTTGATCGAGCGGGTAATCGACCCGACAACAATGGGCGCGCCGGTGGCAAGCGCGAGCGCAGCGGGACCGGATGGTATCGCGCGTCGCCCGCTCCCGAACTGCACGGATACACCCTCGGCGCCCTCTCCGATTACGCGGTCGGCGACCAGCACCACGATTTCACCATCACGAAGAATGCGCAGCAGCGGACGAAGTCCGGCGGTTCGTGGGACGAGTCGAAGGCCGGTGGCGGCGCGATACAGTGCGAGCGCCGCGTTGGTGTCGTCGTCCAGCGTCTCGACCATGGCATGCGCCCGGTATCCCGCGAGCGCCAGCCACGCGCCGCCGAGCTCATAGGGGCCAAGGTGTGGCGTGACGATGATGAGGCCTCTGTTCATGGCGAGTGCTTCGTCGAGATATTCCTGTCCGCGAATGCCGACCAGCGTGCTGAAGTCGCGCGAGGACAGGCTCGGAAGACGCCACAGGTCCACGGCGGCATCAGCCATGTTGCGGAATGTGCGGCGCGCCATCGTGCGGCGGTCGCCGGGAGCGAGATGAGGCGCGAGGTATTCGAGATTCTGTGTGATGGTGCGCGCCCGCGCGGTACTCAGCGTAAACGCGAGCGATGCGCACCGACGCGCGAGCCAGCGCACCGGTGCTGCTGGAACCACGCTCAGGATGCGGACGGCGAGGCGAACAACGGTGCCGGACGGAATCATGGCGGGGAAAGATGGCAGCGCATGTGCAGGAGCGACACCGTCATGCCGCAACACGCGACGGTTCCGCGCATAGCTTATCCGGAATGACACGCTTTCAGGCATTCATCCATTCGCCGGCCCGCGCGGCTGGCCTGCTGGCGCTCACTCTGCTCACAGTCACGATGCTCGTCGCCTGCGGCTGGCGCGACCGGCGCGTTGCCGCCGATGCACTGCCCGAGCCGGGCGTTTCCGCTTCGCTGGCCGCGTATCGCTCGCAGTCCATCTCCGATGTGCGCTACAGCGCCCAGTTCAACCTGCCGGCTGAGCGCGACTCGGCGGTGTCGGGATGGGTGGAGGTTCGCTTTGTGCTCAGTGACAGCACACAACCGCTCGTGCTCGATTTCCGTGCGCCGAGCCACAATGTGCGCGATGTGAGACTGAACGGCGATACGGTGTCCTATACGGTGCCCACGGATCACATCGTGATTCCATCGCGGCGCCTTCGCACCGGGCAACAGACCGTGCGCGTAGAGTTCGTGAGCACCAACGATGCGCTCAATCGGCAAGACGATTTCCTGTACGCGCTGTTCGTGCCCGACCGTGCGTCTGCGACCATGCCGGTGTTCGAGCAGCCGGATCTCAAGGCGCGCTTCACGCTTGCGCTCACGATGCCGACGGAGTGGCGCGCTCTGTCCAACGGCGCGCAGCTGTCCCGCGAAAGTGCGGACGACGGGCGCGATCTGATTCGCTATGCGGAAACAAAGCCGATCAGCACGTATCTCTTTGCGTTCGCAGCGGGTGAATTGAGCGTGGATTCGGCGCAGCGCAATGGTCGCACGCTCACCATGTATCACCGCGAGACAGACGCCGCGAAGTTCGCGCGCAATCGCAACGCCATCTACGACCTGCATGCAACCGCGCTCGAATGGCTCGAGGACTACACGGACATCGAGTATCCGTTCGACGAGTTCGCCTTCTTCGCCATTCCCGCCTTCCAGTTCGGCGGGATGGAGCATCCGGGAGCGATCTGGTATCGCGCGGAATCGCTCTTCCTCGACCCAACCGCCTCACGCACGCAGGAGCTGGGGCGCGCGAGCCTGATTGCGCATGAAACCGCGCACATGTGGTTCGGTGACCTTGTCACCATGCGCTGGTTCGACGATGTGTGGATGAAGGAAGTCTTCGCGAACTTCATGGCTGCAAAGATCGCCGGGCCGGCGTTTCCCGATCTCAACCTGCGGCTGCGATTCTTCCAGGCGCATCATCCGTCGGCCTATTCCGTTGATCGTTCGGCAGGCGCGAATCCGATTCGCCAGCCACTCGAGAACCTGCGCGATGCCGGATCGCTCTACGGCGCGATCATCTACCAGAAGGCTCCCGTGGTGATGCAGCAGCTCGAGGCGCTGGTGGGCGATACAGTGCTTCGTGACGGACTGCGCGTGTACCTGGATCGCTATCGCTATGCGAACGCGACGTGGCCGGACCTCATCAGCATTCTCGACGAACGCTCCGACGAGGACCTGGCAACGTGGAGCCGCGTTTGGGTGAATGAGCCCGGGCGTCCGCGTATACACGCGATGTGGGCCGATTCCGGCCTTCTCATCACGCAACGCGATGATGTACCGGAACGCGGGTTGCTGTGGAGCCAGCCGATCGTGCTCGCAACGGGTAGCGGCAACACAGTCACCATGGACACCGTCGTGCTGCGTGAGTCGTCGGCGTTCGTGCCAATGACTGGGCGTCCGGCGTTCGTGCTTCCCGGAAGCGATGGCATCGGGTACGCTCGCTTTGTGCTGGATCCCGCGAGCCGCCGCGCGCTGCTGCCTCTGGTGAGTGAGGGTGCCGCTCGGCTCTCGAATCCGCTGCATCGGGCTGTGGCGTGGCAGGCGCTCTGGGAGGAGGTGCTGGAGGACTCGCTGAGCGCGAACGAGTTCGTGAATGCTGCGGTGACGGCTGTGTCGCGCGAGCGTGACGAACTTGTCGTGCAGCAGGTGCTGGGCCTGCTGCGCGGCGCGTACTGGCGTTTCCTGAGCGACGGTGAGCGGCGTACACTCGCGCCC
>JBGTFN010000586.1:0-6453 GCA_041747275.1 Gemmatimonadaceae bacterium
GGTACGATTCGTTCACATGCGCATCATGGGCTGGGCTTCGCTATCGAATGGCAGGGTCTGCCGAAACACGCCAGATGCTCTTCCCCACATCATCCGCCACGAGCAGCGCGCCGCTCGGATGCACGCTCACACCAACGGGCCGGCCGCGGGCCTTTCCATCGTCGCCGAGAAAACCGGTCAGTACATCAATCGGTGTGCCATACGGCTCACCATCGCGAAACGCTACGAAGACAACGCGATAGCCGCTCGCCGGCTTGCGATTCCACGAGCCGTGCTGGCCGATGAACATGCCGTTCACGAATGGCGCCGGCAGTTTTGCGCCCGCCGACCACGCGAGTCCAAGTGATGCGGTATGCGCGCCGAGTGCGTAGTCGGGCACGCGCGCGGTGCGCACGAGTGCGACATCCTGCGGCTTCACTCGTTCGTCCAGATGACCGCCGAAGTAGCTGTAGGGCCAACCGTAGAACGCACCGTCATGCACGCGCGTGAGGTAATCGGGCACGAGATCGCTGCCGAGTTCGTCGCGCTCGTTCACCGCAACCCACAGCGCGCCTGACACGGGGTGCCACGCAAGACCGACAGGATTGCGCAGTCCGCTGGCCACCACTCCACCCGCACCCGAGCTCACCTCGAAGCGCCAGACCGCAGCGCGTCCGGTCTCGTGTTCGAGTCCACGTTCGCCGTGATCGCTGTTGGAGCCCACACCAACGTAGAGATGCCGACCATCTGCAGACGCGAGCAGACTCTTCGTCCAGTGATAGTTGATGGGCCCGGCGGGAAGCTCCGCGACGGTGGTGCCCGTGTCGACGATCACACTGTCACCCACCTCGAACGCATAGCGCACGATCGCGTCGGTGTTCGCCACGAACAGCGCGTCGCCCACGACTGCCATGCCAAATGGCGAGTGCAGATCGCCGAGCAGTGTGTGGCGTCGCTCGGCGATGCCATCACCGTCGGCATCGCGCAGCCAGGTGATCTTGTCAGGCGAGGGGACGGCGCCACCGGCCTTCTTCTTGAAACGCTTCATGAACCAGCCGCGAATGCCGCCCACCGGATTGGTTGGTGCGTTGGATTCCGCGACGAGCACATCACCGTTGGGCAGAACATGCAGCCAGCGCGGATGATCCAGGCCGCCCGCAAACTGTTGTACACGCAGTCCGGGCGCTGCCACGGGAACTTCACCGTTCCGCCATCCGACGGCCCCAGCCACGTTGATGGTGGGGATGAGCGTCTGCGTCGGCTGCGGCAGCACGGGTGTGACGCCGGTGCCGTTGTCGATATCGAAGCGCGCGGAGTGGCCGCACGCCGGGAGCATTGCGCATGCTATCGCCACGCCGATCAGGCGCCAGTCAACGAAAGGTGTAGGCATGCTCTGAAAGTTCAACGCAAGTCACTCCCGCTCGCCAGCCACCACCTCGAAAAATCCAACCAGATCGATGCTCAGCGGCTTGTGCGATGCGTTCGGCAACCACGTCAGCGTGTCGCTGCACACCTCGGGTCGTTCATCACTGGGGCACCATCGCTCAACCAGCCGCGCTTGCGTGTCCACGATCCAGTATTCACTCGCGCCGAACGCCTGGTACATGTGCCGCTTCTGCCATCGATCGCGTCGTGCGGTGGACGGTGAGAGCACCTCCACGGCGAGCAGCAGCGCGGTAATGTGCGACCAGTCGCGCGGCGCAGCGCCTTCACCCCGCGGCAATACGAACACATCCGGCTGTACCAGGCGGCGCTCTGACAGCACTACTGCTGATGGTGAGAGTTTTACCCACCCGAGGGTGTGCTCGTTCACATACGGATGCAGCAGCAGGTACAACTGTTCCACCGCCACCTGATGCGCCCAGCTCGGTGGGGGAATCACGACCAGCTCCCCGTCGAGCACCTCGTAGCGCGTGTCGTCGTCGGGGAGCGCCATCGCCTGCGCGGCGGTCCAATCGGTGTGCAGCAGTGGCATTCCCATACGGTACGCTCGGCGGGACGGGACAGGCAAGTGGACATGCGCCATGCTACCACCACTCGGAGTCGCAACCGTCATCGTTTCCACGCGGGCGGCATCAGTATGCCCCGTCTTCGCTACTCGCCCCCCAGTAGTGTGCCAGGGCCGTTCGAGTTGCATCAATGGAGAACACGACGTCGCTGCTGCGTCGCGACGCAAAGCACGGCGTTTGTGCCAGCCGCGCCTCGACGAAGGGCAGGGTGGTGTCGTCCCATCCCTTGACCGGGAGGTGCAACGGTGTCGCACTGGCGAAGTCGACCAGAATGCCGAGCACGGAGCGGTCTGCGGTCTTGCCGATAGCGATCGGGGTCATCGCGGCGCACTCGTGCTCGATCTGCCGTAGCGGCATGTTCGCGCGAAAGAGGGCTGCTGCGACAATGCGAGGCAGTCTCTCCGGGAGCGTGTTGACATCGCGCGCGGGCGCGAGAATTGGGAAGAGCGTGCGTGATGAGACGAGCAGCAGCAGAGGACGACGGTCGACGACGAGTCGGTTGACGTACCAGTCGCCGAGTGCCGTGTCCGGCGGCGGCGGGATCTCACTCGAGAGCGGAAGTGCGCGCGCGAGTTTTTGTGTTCGTCGGAGGGTGACGGTCATGTCAGTCCGTGCGGCCCAGCTGTCGCTCGCTCGCGATGTGACTTCGAACTATCGAGCATCGCTTGATCGGTGCGACTTCTTCTCGCGCTCCGCCGCCAGCCCGGACTCGCGCAGAGTGAAGACGACGAACAGCAATCGACGGGTGTGTCAATCCAGACTACGCGAACAGCGCCGCGAGTTCGATCGTGAGCGCTGGTGGGCCACCCGCAGGCGTCCACACAACGTTGGTGCTGTGCAACTGCGGAAACTCTGACTCGGCCGTCCATCGCTCGACGGACTTTGCGTCGAGGTCGATCAGCCACACTTCGTCGACGCCGTGCGTGAGATACGCCGGACGTTTGCGGTGCCGATCGGAGTTCCTCGTGGAGGGGCTCAGGATCTCGATCACCAGTGCCGGTGGTTGCATGCTGCGCCAATCGGCAACCGGGCCACTCGCGGGCAGCTTCTGCACGGAAAAATCCGGTTCCAACCACGACGTCTGATCGATGTACACACCGCCTGGCGTGAAGCACTCCCAACCTGGGACCTGCTTGCACCACTGCGCGAACTCCGCGGCAAGGCGAAACGCGATGCGCTGATGCCACACGACTGGCAGCGGCGTCACCAACAGCTCGCCGTGCAGGATTTCGTAGCGGTTGCCGTCGTCGGGCAACCGTTCGAGGTCCGCCACCGTCCAGAGCGATCGTGGCGGGATGGGCGGGGAGATTGGCATAGCCATACGATCGGCTCGGCGAGCGGGGTGGCGCAAGGGGCGAACATGTGCCGAGCATACTGCGGGCGGGGCTGTGTGTCGGTACCAATACCCCGCGCGGTGAGGCATTTCCGCACGGTTGTCCCGTTCGCGGTGACCTACGCGCGTCTCACCGCCGTTTCGAGAAGCCCTTCAGCAGACGCTGAAACGTCGGGCACGCGAGATGATTCTGTGCCCGACACTGCGCCGCGTGCAGCAACCCGTCACGCATTGCTGTCAACTGCCTGATCTGGCTGTCGAACTCACTCGCACGCGCGCGCAGCACGGCGCGATCCACTCGCAGCTCGCCGTCCGGCCCAAGCATCACGCCAATCTCGTCGAGCGACAGACCTGCGGCTCGTCCGAGCGCAATGAGCGCCAGGCGGTCCAGCACATCATCGGCAAACTGTCGACGCGCGCCGATGCGTGCGCTCGCGCGAATCAACCCCCGCTCCTCGTAGTACCGTAGCGCCGAGGCACGCAGCCCCGTGCGTCGTGCGACTTCGCCGATGTCCATCGCCTCCCCCTTGACCTCAAGTCGACTTGAACCGGTAGACTGCCGTTGTCCCTTCACTCCACCACCATCGGAGACGACTGTGAATATCGCACTGCGCACCGTTGTCATCGGCATCGTCGCCACCGGCGTGATGGACGTCTGGGGGGTGCTGCGTGAACCGCTCTTTCACTTGCCACGCGCCAACTACCGGCTCATCGGTCGCTGGTTTGCCTACATGCCGCGCGGCACCTTCCGCCATGTGTCGATCGCCGCGTCAGCGCCGCTGCCGTTCGAGCGCGCGATCGGATGGACGGCCCACTACGCCATCGGCATCACTTTCGCCGCACTGCTCGTGCTACTCGGCGGCCATGATTGGCTGCGCCGTCCCACGCTTGGCCTTGCTCTGGTTGTCGGACTCGCCACGCTCGTGGCACCGCTCCTGATCATGCAACCGGCGATGGGAGCGGGCATCGCCAGCGCCAACACCGCAAACCCGAATGCCGCGCGACTGCAAAGCCTTGTGAGCCACCTGATCTATGCCCTCGGTCTCTACGGCGCGGGCTGGCTCTGTTCCGTGCTGTTCCCTCCGGTGCATTGAGCGCCGGCCCTGTCGTCCTCACATCATCTACGAGTACATCATGCGAGTGTCCGCAAAGTACGCCCCACTGCTCTTCAGTGCGTTGCTGTCGTCGATCATGGTCGCCCGCCATCGTTGCTCCCGTCGTTCGCAAGGTGGTCGCGCGAATGACCGCTAGCCCGCACGTCGCCACCGCATCACAGCCGCAGCGGTGACGATGTCTGTCAGCTGTCGAGCAATCCCTCCTCCGTAGTCGCAGCAGCGCGAGCAACATGAAGGCTGGTAAGAAACATGATGGTGACAACGGGAAGCCAGAGCGCTCGTTCGGTTGCACTGGGCGTTGCCGCATTGGCGAGAATGCCCAGTGCGCAGTAGGCGACAACGCCCCACGTGACGCGACGGAATCGGGGTGGGGAAGCGGCGCGGGCGCGCACGACGTAGATGAAGCCGAGCAGCAGCACGGCTGAGGCAAGGGCGATCAGGCGTGCTGGAAGGGGCAGGATTCCCGCTACGCGCCCGCCTTGGGTCAGCGCACCCCACGGCGCGCTTAGCACGAGCGCGAGTTGGAAGAGCGTCGCGGCGCCTGCGAGCAGGGTGAAGATGTTGGCGCTGAAGGCGGGAGTCATCGCGGGATAATATCAGGTCGTGAAGTGCGCCTCGCGAGGACCGCGGCCCTCTTGGCAGCCATCGGGCGAAGCGGTAACGTGGGCGAATGAGCTCACATGATGCACGCCGCGCGATCCGGGGTGACCTGTCCTCGGGAACGTGGTGTGTTGCCCTCCTCGCGTTGCTGTTCACCGCGGTGCTGCCGGCATGTCACACGCAACCCCCGCTGAATCGTGGCATCGGCTCGATTGCGGCGGAGAGCGACAGCGCCGTACGGCACCGCATCGCGCAGTCCGTGCACCGCTTCTACACGATCAACGGACAGCTCGGTCGACGCAGCACGGTGCTGCAGCTGAGCATGTTCTGCGCCAAATACTCGCTGAGCGACTGTGCGGATGCCGCACGCAAGGTGAAGGAAGATTCGGCGAGTTACCGCACGCTGCGCGGCAGTGCGATCGCCATGGCATCGGAACTGGGGCAACTTGCACAGCAGGGCGCGCGGGACCCCATGATCGCAGAGGTCCAGTTCTTCGCGTACGCGTTCGTGCGCGCCGGCGCGCAACTGCGTGCGACAAAACCCGCGTGCGATTCCACGCCGTGGTGGTGCGACGCACTCGATGGACTGGTTCGGCACCGCACCTTCGACATCGAAGGCGCCGAGCGTGCGTTCGCGCGCATGCTTGCACAGATGGACAGCGCCACACGTTGCTCGTGGATGTCGCTGCCGGAGGTGGCTGGCGAGCGTTGTGACTATCGCGGCGCGGACGACGAGACGATGTGGTGGCTCGGTGATCCGCTCTGGCTCGAGCCTGGCAACGATCGCTGGACGGAGCATCTGTCGCGCCGCGTGCTGTTCGAGCTGCTCGTGAGGCAGGAGGATCTGTTGCGCGAACATGGTCTCTCCGTTGGTGATGGCATGGAGCAGCGCAAGTTGAATGTGTCGCACCGCATGGTGCGCGCGCTGCGCTGGGGCGTGTTCGACGTGCCCTGGAGGAACCTTGGTGCGCCGTTTCCCGATTCGCAGCGCTTGACCGGTGTATACAAGTTCCTGCGCCCGCACTTTGATCGTGCCGGTAAACGCATGGTCGAACTTGCGTCCCCGCATTACGAGTTCCTGAGCGTGCACGCGCCGGACTACCGCAAGGTGGGTCCTGAAGACACGACCGGTCTCGCGGCATGGCCCGCCGGAGCGCCGACGGTGAACAGTTGTCCGGATGATCGCGAGATTCGCTGCCGACGCGAGCGGCCGGGTGCGCCGCCGATTCGTGAGCACTATGTGAACACCGGCTTCATGAAGCCGGAGCGTCTGTCGCCGTCCTACTTCGGCTCGAACGAAGCGTACGGTCGCTCGCTGCGGTTCCGCACCGAGCGCGCGCAGCAGGTCGTGACGCTGCGCCGAGGTTCCGCACGTGACGTGCTGGTGGCGTTTCAGACCGACGCACCTGCGTCGGCC
>JBGTFN010000587.1:0-28689 GCA_041747275.1 Gemmatimonadaceae bacterium
GCCGACACCGCGCGCCCGCTTGCGCCGCCCGGTGCGCCGGAAACTGCGTTTCCCGCGCCCTCTCGCGCGGTTGCAGATATCGTCGCGCCGCGCTGGAGCAACGAGGATGACCGCGACGATGCGGGCGAGGCTGAACGTGTGCTGCGAATCCTCGCTCCGACGGAAGGCATGCATGTCGCTGATATCGGCGCCGGCGACGGCTACTATGTGGCGCGACTGGTGCCACGTGTCGGCAGCACGGGGCGCGTGTACGGCGAGGATATCGTGCCGCGCTATCTCGACCTGCTGTCGCAGCGCGCGCGTGAATCGGCATGGAGCAACGTTGAAGTGGTTCGCGGTGAGGCGCATGATCCGAGGCTGCCGCCAGACACGCTCGATGCGGCGATCATGATCCACATGTATCACGAGATCACGCAGCCGTTTGGCCTGCTGTGGAACCTGGCGACGGCGATGAAGCCCGGCGGTCGTCTCGTGATCCTGGACCTTGACCGCCCCACCTACGGCCACGGCACACCGATCTCGCTTCTCGTCTGTGAAGTGACGGCGGTGGGCTACCGCGAGGAGAGCGTGGATCGCAGTGTACCCGGTGAGTACGTCGCTGTTTTCACTGCACCATCAGCCGAAGAGCGACCGTCGCCCGAGGATATCACACGCGCACTCGCCGTCCGTCCGTGTGTTGCTCCCGGTGGTCGGTAGTGAGCGACGACCCAGACCTGCTGTACATCAACTCACATCTCGCACTGCCGCCGGAAGAACTGGAGTATCGCGCAACAACAGGCGGCGGTCCGGGCGGCCAGCATGTGAATCGCAGTGCCACGCGCATCGAGCTGCGATGGAATCCAGCAGCGAGTGAGGCGTTATCGGCGTCGCTCACACCGGCGCATCGCGAACGCGTGCTGGAGCGATTGCGCGGACGGGTGGACTCGGCAGGCGTCATGCGGTTGGTCGCTGGGGAGCACCGCAGCCAGCGACGAAATCGCGACGCGGCGGCCGAGCGCCTGGCGTCGATCATTCGTGCAGCACTGCCCGATCCGGTGCCGAGGAAGGCGACGAAGCCGACACGCGGCGCCGTCGAACGCCGGCTCGACGAGAAGAAGCGTCGGTCCGGCGTGAAGCGTGACAGGGGACGCCGCGATTTCGAGTGAGCGCTTGAACATGCTCAGCTAAGCGTCTGCAAGCGCACGGCTTTAGTTGCTCGGCGACAAGCGCACGCTCAGGGCCGTGCATCAGAACACTTTGGCCTGCACGCCGATGAAATACGTGGAGAAGTCCACGCGCGAACGAATCGGGCGCGGCTCACGCCGATTCTGCACGGACGCGCGCACTTCGTCGGTCGTGAGGTACTGGACGTCGTCGTGCCTGAGATAGCGTACGCCAACGTCCATATGAATGGGACGTGGGCCGCCTCGAACCCTGATGTAGGCACCAGTAGCACCACCGTACGCCCGTGCGAAGTCGCTCGAGTTTGTGGTACTGGCATACGCCTCAGCATTGGTGTTGCCTTCCACCGAGCTCCACGTCCAGAACGCCGAAAAGCCAGCCAGTGCGGTCGCGTACGGCGTGATCGTACCGGACGGACCGAGCAGCTGTGGACCGGTGACAAACGTGAGGATGTTGTTCGATGTGGTCAGGTCGACGCGAATCAAGTTGCCGAGTGTCGGACTCAGCGGTAGTTCCTGCCGCACATTGCCGTAGTTCTGAAACGCCGCGTCGGCGCGCCAGTTCAGAATGGCGTTCTGGCCGAGGCGAAAGAGTACGTTGCCGCTCACCCCCCACCCGAGGCCGGTGGTTGCGTCGAACGCGCCTCGTGGCTGCGACACGTTAAACGCGACGCCTGCGGCCACCGGTCCGCGCAACGGCGCATCCTGCGCGGTCAGTAGTCCTGCTGCGGTGAGCAGCGGTGCCATCATGAGGGCAGCGCGAAGCTGAGCGGTTGCGAAAAAGCAGTTCATAGGATCAACTGGAACGGGCGGAGCGGAGGCCAGCGCACGGCGTTGAACCTCGGCGTCAATCACTCGCCGTCAGGCGCGCGGGCCGCGCCGCGCGTCAGAAGACAGTGGCCTGCACGCCGATGAAGTACGTATAGAAATCTACGCGCGAACGAATCGGTTGTGGATCGCGGTTCTGCTGTACAGACGCACGCACTTCATCGGCGGTGAGATACGTGACGTCATCGTGGCGGAGATAGCGCACACCTACGTCCATGCGGATGGGACGCGCTCCGCCGGCGACCCGGATGTAGGCTCCGGTCGTGCCGCCGTACGTCCACGCGAAGTCGCTCGAGTTGGTCGTGCTGGCAAACGGCTCGGTATTGTTGGTGCCTTCTACGGAGCTCGACGTCCAGAACGCAGAGAATCCTCCCAATGCGGCCGCGTACGGCGTAAACGCACCAGTCGGACCGAGCAACTGCGGACCGGTGACGAACGTGAAAATGTTGTTCGACGTGTTCAGGTCCACGCGGATCAGTCCGCCCAGGGTCGGGCTGAGCGGCACGCGCTGACGCACGTTTCCGTAGTTCTGGAACGCTGCATCGGCGCGCCAGTTGAGGATGGCGTTCGGGTCGAGGCGAAAGAGCACGTTGCCGCTCAGCCCCCACCCGAGGTTGGTGGTTTCATCGAATGCACCACGCGGCTGCGAGACGTTGAACGCGACGCCTGCGGACACCGGGCCATTGATCGGGACGTCCTGTGCGGCCAACGAGGTGGTGGCGGCCAGAAGCGGTGCCAGCGCGAGCGCAGCACCTTTGCGGGCAGTAACGAGGAAGCGTGTCATAAACGAAGTGGGAACGGGTTGAGGGTTCCTTTCTTTACGCCGCTGCATCGCCGATGGTTACAGGTCGATGGACCTATTCGAACGACAGTCGCCCACGCATTACCGACGCGCGCGCGGCGGCAACCCAGTGTTTTGCGCGGCGCCGATCTGGACTCCGATGTAGAACGTGTTGAAGTCGGCTCTCGAGCGGACAGCCCGCGGCTCGCGTCGCTCCTCGATGGAGAGGCGCGCTTCCCTGGCCGTTACATAGTCGACGGCGTCGTGACGCAGGAAGCGCATGCCGACATCCATGTGAACGTTTCGCGTTCCCTCGTGGAGCAGCAGGTAGAATCCGGTCGCCCCGCCGTACGCCCAGCCGAGGCTGTTGTCGTTCGTGGTGACCATGGTCGGCTGATCGACTGTTACGCGACGAACGGAGTTGGAGGTCCAGAACACGGAAAATCCGCCCAGTGCTGCCGCATATGGCATGAATGCTCGCGAGGCCCCCATCAGTTGAGGCCCGGTGACGAACGAAACAACGTTGTTGGAGGACGTTCTGCGATTGTCCTGATTGCCAGTTCCGCCGCTCAGACCCTGCGAAATGACTTCACGCAACAGGCCTCCGATCTGGAAAGAGGCGTCCGTGCGCCAGTTGAGCACTGCGTTCTGATCCAGCCGCACGAGCGCATTGCCTCCGAGTCCCCACCCCGCACCGGCGACCTCGTCAAACTCCCCTCGCGGATTGGAGGCATTGAACGAAACGCCCGCCGACACGCGGCCGAGCATACCCGAGACCTGAGCCGATAGTGTCTCGGCGGCCGCCCCCAACATGAGCAGCGCAATGGCACAACGATGCACGGTGGTCAGCCACAGGTTCATGGTTCCCCCAACACTCCTGGCAGTAGACGAACGTCCCCAATCGCGATGGCCAGAGATGCGCGCGCAGCCGCGACACGAGCTTCAAACTGCGCCAGTCGCACTTCTTCGTCGAGCACCGCTCGCTCACGGAGATTCACAATGAGCAACGTGCTTTCGCCGTTGGAAAATCTCGCTGCCTCTGCGTCACGCAGCAAGCGAGCCCGACCGACGTTCGCCGACTGGATCTCGACGAGCGCGCGCAGCACGTCCAGTTCGTTGGCCGCAATGCGCACCGCATTCGATACTTCGCGACCGAGCCGATCGCGCTCGGCGCGCCGAATTTCCAGCCGTGCACCGGAGCTACCGAAGCGCCCTCGCTCCTTGAGATAGAGCAGCGGCGAACGAATCTCCAGTGCTGCCTTGTAGTTGTGGTCCGATTCACTGCGATCGAACACCGGTGGCGTAGCGCCGCGTTCGCTGATCGCGTACACGCCCGCCTCAGCAAACGGAATCAGCTGCTGGCCGGTGAGCCTGCGTACCGCTTCTGCACTGCGCACATCCGCGTCAATCTTGCGCAGCGACGGGTTGCCGATGCGAGCCGCTTCGAGCCACTGAGCGAGCGCCGTGCTGTCGACCGGCGCGAGTGATTGTGCCTCGAGCCCCGCGAGCGATGGTACGACCGAATCGGCGAGCGATACCGGCTCCCCGTTCGCGTCCCACAGGTACGCCGTCAACTGAAGCTCGGACGCAAAGTATGCGGCCTCGGCTTCGCGCCGCGCGACATCACGCCGCTGCACCTCGAGCGATGCTTCGAGCGTGTCCACGGCGGGACTCACGCCGTTTCGCACATTCGCTTCGACCGCGTCGAGACGAAACTGCGCGAGTTCCACGCCCTCGCGCGCGATCTCGCGGCGGCGCCATGTTTCATACCACGTGCCGTACGATCTCGCTGCGTTGAGCACCAGGCTGTTGTAGATCGTCACGCGCTCGGCCTCACCCGCATCACGCGTTGCCTGTGCCTGCGCGAGCGCAGTTCGGCGCTCATCGGTGACGATGCGTTGGCCGAGCGGAATGCTGATACCGGCGGTGAGCAGTCCGACATCTGGTGTGCGTCGGTCAGGATTGAAAAATGAGCCACCCGCGCGTTCGAAGCCGAGTTTGATGTCGCTGCCGATCGGCGTCGGAATCTTGAGCGCCACCTCGGAGTAGGCGTAGTAGTTGGTGCCGGTAAAGCGTTTCTGGTCCCACGTTGCCGTGACGGTGGGATCGAACGCGCCCCACGCGGTGCGCAACTGATTGCGCACGTCTTCGGCAAGCAGGTCGGCCTGTCGGGCGACCGGGTGATCGGCCATCACCTGCGTGATGAACGCGGCGTAGGGGTAAGGAATCCCCGCGCTGTCGGCACCAACGATCCGTTGCGCGGTCGCGTTCGACGCCGATGCGAAAAGCAGGAACGCGCTGATTGCGCCGACACGATACCCGATACGGCGCATCGCGGCACGCACAATGCAACTGCAGCGCACGGTCACTTCGCGCTCCCACCGCTCTTTGGCTCCGGCACGGGCGCCTGGCCGCGCGCATCGCCTCCACCCGCCGCCTGCGAGTCGAGCGCCGGCGGGAAGCCGTTCAACTGTCGCCAGATTTCAAACCACACGCGCACAGTGTCCAGCAGTGCCCAGCCGTATACGCCGGACCCAACGCGCAACTGCGCCGGCCAGGGTTCATCGCCGGGATCGGGCACCACGAGTACGCGAAAGCGTCCGTCCACGCTCGCGACCTGATCGATGACCGCGACCTCGCCACCGAACGTTCCGACGGCAACACTCGGCCAGCCCGAAAACTGAAGCGCAGGCCATCCGTCGAACTGCAGGCGAACCTTTCGGCCAGGTTCGAGCAGTGGTACGTCCATCGCCCGCACGTACATCTCCACTGCCTGACGAGGCGTCGCCGGTTGTACGGTGACGATCGGCTCACCAGCTTTCACCAGTTCGCCAACACCCTGACGCATCGCCCTCACCACATAGCCATCCTGTGGCGCCTCGATGCGATAGTACGATTGCCGGACTTCAAGTGACGCCACACGATTGCGCAACCGCGCAATCTCCGAGTCGCCTTCGGCCACCTCTGCGAGTGTTCCCGAGCGCTCGGAGCGTGCCTTTTCGATCTTCTCGCGATAGTCCGCCTCCAGCGATCGAAGCTCGATCTCCGCGTTCAGCAACTCGTTCCTTCTCTGCACGAGTGCGGCGTTCGCGGCCTGTGATCGCATGCGCGCCGCCTGCAGATCATTGAGTGACACAAGACCGAGCGGTGAGCGATACAACGAGTCGCGCCGAGCGAACTGGTCGGATGCGATCGAGTCTTCGAGCGTGGTCTGTACGACGGCGGCGTTCAACTGCGTGACGCGGTTGCGCGCCTGTTCAAGCCTGAGCCGCAACACGTCCTCGAGTGCGTCGATCTGCTGGGCAAGCGAGGTTGCCTTTGCCTGCTTCTCGCGATTCGACGCGCGCTTCGCCTCGAGCTGCTCCGCTGTGCGCTCCACGAGCGCCGGATCCAGGTACGCGTCCGCGATCTCCGAGATCTGCACGATCGGCGTGCCGCGCGTGACGAACTGCCCCTCGGTCACGAACCAGCGTTCGATGCGGCCGTCGATGCGCGACGGCAGATCCTGCGGACGATCCGACGGGCTGAGTGCGCTCACTATGCCGGTGCCCTGCACGCTCTGCTGCCACGGCAGGAACACCGCCAGAATGGATGCGACGAAGATCCCGAGGATCCAGCGCGATACCGCGGCATAAGACTGCGTCTCGTACAGCAGGCGCGATGAGTGCAGTGGCAGGCGTTCCGGGTCGAACGGCTCGCCGTTCCTCGCCACGGCCCTCGGCACATTCTTCGACACGTTCGACGACTGCGCGGTCATACACCACCTCGCGCCGTGTCGCGCTCACGCACGCCGCGCGCGATTTCGCCTGTGCGCACGTGCGTGTCGAGCAAGCGCACGCAATACGGATCGTTTCGCACTTCGTCGAACGGCCCATCGGCGGCAATTGCCCCGTCACGCACCACAAGCACGCGATCGAACTGTTCCAGCAATACCGGATCATGCGACACCGCGATCACCGTCCAGGTGCGCGACGGATCCGTGAGAATGTCCAGCAGTCGGCGGCGATCATCGGCGATCAGGTTCATGAACAGGTCGTCGAACAGCACGAGTCGCGGCGATCCCGCAATGCCCTGTGCGAAGAGCAGCTTGGTCGCAATGTGCGACGGCAGCGACCTTCCGCCATTGGTGATGCGCGTACCGATGCCGGAGCGCATTGCCTGCACCTCGGTCGCCAAGCCGACCAGGCGCAGCGCTTCCCATACATCGGCTTCGGCGATGTGCGCGCGCCCGACCGCGACGTTCTCGGCAATCGTGCCTTCGAACAGGTCGGTGAGCGACAGCACCTGTCCGACGCGTTCCCGCATGGCTTCACGGTCGATGTCGTGCATGGACACGTCGTCCACCAGCAGCGTGCCTTCGTAGTCGACCAGCAGCCCGCCCATCAGCCGCAGCAACGTGCTTCGGCCTGCGCCCTTGAAGCCCGTGAGCGCGACGCGCTGGCCCGCGCCGAGCGAGATCCCGACGTCCTGCAGCACGAAGGATCCCGAATCGTCGTAAGTGTAGGTGAGGTCGCGCGCCTCGATCTGCATGCCCACCGGCGTGACGGGCAGCGCGGTGCGACCAATCTCGTCGATGGGAAAATCGGTCACGTGGCCCGCTTTCTCCACGGAGGTGAGCATATCGTACACGACGCTGAGGCTCAGCACGAGCTTCTCGACGCCTGCGAGCACGGTCACCACGACGAGCTCCGAGGCCACGAACTGGCCGAGTGTGATCTGCCGGTTGACCACCAGAACTGTGCCCACGATCAGCAGCGCCGCGGTGATCATCGTCTTGAACACGACGATGGCGACCGCCTGCTGGACAAGCACGCGGAAGTGCCTGGCGCGGTACTTGAGATACTTGGTGAGGATCTCGTCCATGCGCGAGAGCGCGAGCTGCGAACGCCCCGCGAACTTGAACGCATGGAATGCGCGCGCCACTTCCTCGAGCCAGTGCACGGCGCGGTACTTGTACTTGCTCTCCATGAGACTCGTCGCGAGTCCCTTTGGACCGGTGATCCAGAACATCAGCGCCAGCGTCAGGAAGAGCAATACGCCCACGAGCGTGAAGTACGGATGATAGAACGTGAGCAGGATGAGTCCGAAGAAGATCGTCAGCAGTGCCTGCGATGTATCAAGCAGGAACTTCGCGAGACTCTTCTGAATGAGCGCCGCCTCGAACAGACGATTCATGCTCTCGGGCAGGTCTTCCTTCAGGAACGCGTCGTATCGGATACGCGGAAGGTGAAACGTGAACTCGAGCGCCATCCGCGCGAACACCCGCTGCTGAATGCGCTCCACAACGCCCAGCTGCAGTACCTGCAACACGCCGGCAATGATGGTGCCGGCGATCACGTATGCAATCAGGATGGTAGCTGACTGCAGGATCAGTCCGCCCTGAATGAGCTGCACGATCGCGCCCACGCTGAGCGGCAGCGTGAGCGAGAATAAACCGGCGAGACCGGCGTAGAAGAACACGATGGTGATCTCGCGCTTGTCGCGTGACAGCAGTTCCCACAACCGCGACACCGCCTGCGAACCGTGGGCGGCGGCTTCGTCTTCGGCGCGAGAATCTTCGTCGGCTTCCAGAACTTCGACCTCACCGCCCGGCGAGGCGCTCGGACGCAAGCCGAGAGGCGAGAGCGCAAGGCAGGATTCGCCGAAGTGGCGTCTGACGGTGTCGACAATCTCGCTCGCGGACTTCTCTGCAAGAATCCGAGACTCGCCATCGGGCGACACCAGCCAGAGCGCGGCTCGTCGCGGCGCAGACTCGGTGAGCACGAAAAGATCGCCCGAAGTGGTGTTCGCCGAGTCAATGAAGACCACCGGCATGTCGCGGTCGCGCACGGCCGCGGCGATGTTCGACACTTCGACGGTACGCGTCAGAAACGCCACGTCGAGCGCCTGGCCGATCTGCTGCAGTTGCTGCGACAGTGCGCCTCCACGGACGCGCCGGTCGAGCGTGATCCAGGCAGAGGGATCAACATCAAGATGAAGCGCCTCCGACAGCAACTGGACGGCGCGCGTGGATTGACGAACGGTCATGTAGGCGGATTTGTGGTGACGGCGTCAACTCGCGCCTCTTGCGGCGACTTGGCGATTTCGCGACACCGATGCGTCACGGACACAACGGTTCAGACGCCCAGGAAGCTCCCGAGCGCCGCACATTGCCCCCCGGTAACCCGAAAATGCCGTCCGAGGTCCGCTATACGATCGCCATTGCGGCAGACTTCGTCTACGGCGCGCGAACCTCGTCGATCGCATCCTGCGCTACGAGCGCAGCGGGGGTGCTGCCCGCGGGATCCCGCCACACGCGCGCGGGAATCAGGTGCACTGCGCCAGCCCGTGCCACAAACGGCGTGAGTGCCAGCGGCACACCGTTCGGTCCTGCGCCTACCAGAAGCGACGGCGAGAGTTCGCCTGCCGCTACTGTCACGCGATGCACCGTGAGCCTGCCCGGAAGCAGATGCCACGCGCGTGTATCCGCGCTCTCCAGTGCTGACGCGAGCATGCTCGCGAGAAATCCCGCCGCCTCGCCGTGCTTCTCGCGAACTGCGTCCACCGCGACGGCGCGCGTGACCGTGCGCATCGTGAGGCGAGCGAGTCGCGCTGAGCGAAGACGACGCGCATCGGCACCGAGCGCATCGCTGATATCGGCGCTCGAGGCGCCCACCGTGGAGACGGGCAAGCGAACGCCATTCACGGCCAACGTCAGCGGCGCCGACGGCAAACGCGGTCGGAGCAGGCTGGGCCAGGCGATCTCGAGCCAGCTTCGGTGCGTGTCTCTTTCACCCAGGTACCGGGTACCGCGCTGGCGGCGGGGCGTCCAATCGTCAGCTACACTCGCAGGCAGCACGGCCCCGGCTCCCGCGTTTCCCGACCGCGACGCATCCGATGCGCTCAGCGCGCCAAACGCGAGACGCGTGTCAATGGTCTGCACGGGTGAAGGCGATTCTTCGGCGAAGACACCGCCGTCGGGCAGGACGTCGAGCGCTGCCAGAAATCGCGCGGCGCTGTGCTGGCGATCCTCCGAATCGGCTTTCGGCCTCCGATCGGGCATTGCTTCGCTCGGTAGTGACGTCGGCGGGCGCGTCGTACGACCCTTCGCACCCGGGAACTGTGCGGACGGCAGGGTGACAGTAGGATGTGCGAGCGGTGGTGTGCGGTCCGCGGCATTTACTTCACGCGGGCGATCGTCGTCGAGCGGGAGCGCGAGCGTGCGCTCCACGTAGTGCGCCGCAAAGCCGCTCTCCACAACGAGCAACAGTGTCGCGCTGTCGCCCGTCGGTCGCATAATCACGATGGAATCCACTGCTGCACGTGTGGCGCCGCGCAGCAGCGCAGCGTTCCTGTACGCGACGCTCGCATCGTTCCACTCTGCCGCCGACTCGAACACGGCGCCCGCCACATCACGCAGCGCCGCATGCGTTGCGCGCTCCGATGGCTGCACATCGTGTGCCGATGACTCCAACAACGCCGAGAGCCGTCGCGCCTCGACGGCAGCGCCGTCCACGTCCCCCGACTGCACGCGTCCCAGCATTGCATAGTACCGCGAAAACAGCTGCTCGGTACGCGGCGGTACATACTTGAGGGCGTGGTCATTCGTGAGGACCGACAGCACGCCGCGCGATACACTCTTGGTGTATCTCGCATCCGTGAGCCGGTCGGCTTCAGCGAATGCGTCGGCACTTTCCTGCCAACGGCCGGCGTAGTAGGCGACCTGACCGCGGAAGAGCGCGCGCAACAGGTCATCATCGGGTGCGCCTCCCTTGCCTTTCACTACCTGCGTCATCGCCTGGTCATACGTGCCCATGGCGAGCGAGCGGCGCACCAGTTCCTCGCCCCACGGCAAGCCGCTTGGCGCCACGGCAATCGTGCGCATGCTGCCGCGAAACACCGACGCGCAGCCGCTCACCGACACGCTGGTGAGCGCGAGCAGCACGATCGGCGTCAGGCGGAGCATGCGAAAGCGAAACATCCTATTGCCGCGCGCTTCGGTCGAGCACAACGATGCGCTGCTGCGCGAGTGCAATCGCTTCGGCCAACTTCGCATTCTGCGTGCCCACGGCGTCGATGCGCTGCAGCTCGAGCGACAGCAGGAACTTCTGGTAGCGCATCAGGGCTTCCACCGGACGAAGCTGCTGGTCGAGCAGCTGCGCGACCTTGTAGTTGAGCATCGGATTTTCCGGCGCGATTACGAGCGCACGATCATAGCGCTCGAGTGCGCGCACACGATCGCCGGCAGCCACGAAGTCATCGCCTTCGCGGATCACTGCTTCAGCAAGGGCGTTGGTGCGTGCCTCGCGAGTGGTATCTGCGGCCGAGCTCTCCACGCGCAGTCCGGTGCGGTCGCGGCGCGACACGCTCGACACGCGGTCGCCGTTGAACTGCACCAGCGCCACCTGTCCCTGGGCGTCACGGGGCACGGCATCGAGCGAGGCCGGCGTCATCACCACGCCGCTCGCGGCACGTCGCACACTCCACGCATCGGGCGCCGAGCGCGTGGCTGCCATCACCTGCGCACTGGTCATGCCAAGCGCAACCTCGCCGCGACCGATCGCACTGCAGATTGCCGGCGTGCATGACGAGACGGCTTCTGTAGTTACGGCGTCGTGCTGCGCCTGGCGCTCAGCGCGCGCCAGGTTTTCGCGTTCACGTGCATCGGCAATGACATCGTCGGCCATTGCCACTCGATCGCCTGTCACGAGGATCGGCGTCTCCTGCACGACACGCGGGC
The DNA here is from genome assembly GCA_041747275.1 of Gemmatimonadaceae bacterium. Lineage (GTDB taxonomy): Bacteria > Gemmatimonadota > Gemmatimonadetes > Gemmatimonadales > Gemmatimonadaceae > JAABRT01. The sequence continues at coordinate 11,489 of JBGTFN010000587.1, forward strand.
CGTTGCAGGCCGAAAGTACCGACACGGCAACGAGCGTCACCGCGATCAACCAGCGATGTGTATGAATCATTGGAATGAGAGGCATGGGGTTCTCCTACCAGCCGATGCGGCGGCGATCGACGTATTTCTTGATCTTGTGCTGGCCAACCCACACCTTCGCGTTCGTCTCGAGATCCACGAGCGTCGCGTCGATCTGGTACGTGACCACACGCTCACGCCCCTGTGCATCTTCGATGGCCTGCACGTCACCCTGCAGCATGAACTGCGCGCCTTGCTCCATCGCGAGGCGGGTGCGGGACTCGGCGACGGCATTCATCTGCTGGTCGTCGCGTTCAGCGCGAACCGATCCGCGCTCGTCGGCGCTGGCAACAATCCGAACGGCGCCAGTGGTGACGTAGGCGCGCTCCAGATCGCGCGTGAAGGTTTGCACCGGGATGTGTTCGAGTGTGCGATTGACGAACGGCCCGACGATAACAGTGGGTGTGCGGCCGGCGTGGGCGCTGCTGTACTGGCGGGCCCACGACGCATCGATCGACTGCGTGATGAGGGCGTTGGCGACCAGGCGCGAGTCAGCGTCGTTCCACTTGCCGGAAAGATCGGTGACCGAGGCGGGATCGATGCGCGAGACGCGGGTGTTTCCGCAGGCGGCGAGCGTGACGACCGCAAAGGCGGCGAGCGACACCGCACGCGCCATGCGCCAACTTTGCGAGGCGAGGCGAACGGACGGGGGAATCATAGGACACTCCGGAAATCGGGCGTTGGGGCAAACGAGGTGATGCGTGATGTGTCCTCCTTCCATTGCACACACCACGCCAGCCGGGTACCAGCCACGGAACTCATTGCGCCACAACGACTTTGAGTGACAGCGATCACGATGGTCGTCCCGTCTGCTGGACGCACGGCCGTCGCCATTCGAGGACAGCGGCACTGCTGATGGAGACATCCGGCCTGTAGCTTCCCGAAGGCGCGTATGGCGTCCACACATCCTTCCTCCTGCCATGATTCTGCCCGCAAGCCCCGACGGCTCTTCAGACGCCGATCACGACGCCGATCACGACGCCGACCACGACGCCGAAGGGCAGGGTGACGCAGCCTGGCTCGACGACGAGTTCCCGCTGGGCGACGGCGTCGCCGAAGGGGCCAGCACCGTCAACTGCCCATATTGCGGCGAAGCCAACGAGATCACGCTCGATCCCGGGTCGGGCGGCGATCAGGAGTACATCGAAGACTGTCAGGTGTGCTGCCAACCGTGGCAGGTGATCGTCCACTACCTGTCCGATGGCTCTGCCGACGTAACCGTGACCCCCGCCGATGGTGACTGACTCCGACAATCCGTCGACGCATCCCGCACCGCCGATGTCGTCGATGATCACACCACCCGTCCCTGCCCGCTCTCGCCTTGCTGGCGAGGCTCGCGACACCAGTCGCGTCGTGGCGCTGGAATGGATCGACAAGCTCGCGGCGGCGACGGCCCAGCTGCAGGCGCAACCCGATGACGCGCAAGCGCTGCATCAGGTGCGCGTGTCGATCACCCGGCTTCGTGCCACGCTCAAGCTGTTGCGGGAGCCGCTCGGTCGGGGCTTGGGCTCGCGCGGCGAGAAGGAACTGCGTTCGCTCAATCGTACACTCGGCCACGTGCGCGACCTCGACGTGCGCCTGCAGTGGCTTGCGAAGGAGCACGACGCGCTGGATCCGGAGGCTCGCGCAGGCGCGGCGCTGCTGATTGCCGCGGCGGAAAAGCGAAGACTCTCGAAAATGCGCCGTGTTCAACCTGCGCTCGCGCGAAACTTCGGCACGCACGCGGAGGAATGGCGTCACCGGCTGTCTCATTACAGCGTACCGCGCACCGTGGGCGAGATGGCGCGGGACGAACCGCTCGCGACCGTCATCGTCGAGCAGTTGCACCGTGCGGTGACTCGACTGGAGAAGGCACTACGTCACGCCGCCGATACGCGCACACAGGACGCACTGCACGAGGCGCGCATCGCGTTCAAGCGTGTTCGCGCCTTGCTCGTGCCCTGGCTCGACGATGTTCCGGATGCGAAGCCGCTCTTCGAGGCGCTATCCAAGGCGCAAGACACGCTTGGCGACATGCGTGACGCGCACCTGCTCGCCGAAGACGCGGAGCGCGAAGCAAAGAAGAATCAGGGCGCCAATGACGTGCTCACTCCGCTCGCGCAGCATTACGCCGCGCTCAGCAGTGCGGCACGCGAGCGCTTCGAGCAGGAGTGGATCGTGAACGATGGTTCTTCCGCATTGCAGCAGCTTCCGCTGGTCGCGCGTGCGCTGACGGCGATGGCCAATCAGGGAACGGAAATCGAACGCAAGTTCCTGCTGCGTAGCGTGCCACCACGCGCGCTCGAGCGCGAAGGCGTTCGCATCGCGCAGGGCTGGCTGCCCGGTGAGCGGCTGCGCGAGCGCCTGCGTCGAAGCGTGTATCCCGACGGACGCGTAGAGTGGACGCGCACGGTCAAGGTCGGCGTTGGTATCGCGCGCGTTGAACTCGAGGAGCCAACTGATCCGAGGCTGTTCGAGACTCTCTGGCCGCTCACCGCAGCGGCTCGCGTCGAGAAGGTGCGCCATACCGTCCGTGACGGCGCGTTCACATGGGAAGTCGATGTGTTTCTCGATCGCGAGTTGGTGCTCGCAGAAGTGGAGTTGCCCTCGGCGGACACGCTCGTGACGCTCCCCGAGTGGCTCGCGCCACATGTGGTGCGCGACGCAACGGGCGAAGCCGCGTTCGTGAACGCCAACCTCGCGCGGGAACGGCAGCCCCCGGGTGCGTCGCACTGAATTGGGTTTGCGGATTGTCGCACACTGGCGCAACGCCCGGCGCGATGGCATCAATTCCTCATGTCAGACAATCCGCTTGCCTATCTGCTCGACCGCTTCGCGACCGACGCCATCACGCTACGAGCGCGCACAGATCTGCTCGCCGGTAAGCCTGCGCCCGAGCACGGACCGGACGGCAATGCGTCCCGCGAAATGGCGGAGGCATGTGAGCTGGTGATTGCGATGCTCAAGGACCTCGAGCAGCTGTCGGATGACGACCTGCTCGAAGCGCTCGACGCACTCGGCCCTGAGTTGCACGCGCTGTCGGAACGCGCGCCGAACGATTTCGTGCGCAGCGTGTATGCCGGCGCCGCGACGCGAATCGAGCAGGTCGTGCGCCGTGCGCGAGGCGATGACGACGAAGACGAAAGTGGCGAAGCGGACGACGAGTAGACCATGTCCGCCGAAGAGTCGCCAGCAGGCGGCGCGTCAGCTCCTCACTCGGTTCGTCTCGACAAATGGCTGTGGGCGGCGCGCTTCTTCAAGACACGCGCAGTTGCGGCAGATGCAATCGACGGCGGAAAGGTAGACGTAAACGGCGACCGCGCGAAGCGATCACGGCAGTTGGTGCCCGGCGATCGAGTTTCTCTGCGGCTTGGCCAATACGAATGGCGTGTAATCGTGCGCGCTGTGTCCGAACGTCGCGGTCCGGCGGTGGTCGCGCAGACGCTCTACGAGGAAACCGCCGAGAGCGCAGCCGCGCGAGCGGCACTCAAGGTGCAGTTGGACAGCATGCCCAGCTTCTTCGTGCACGGCGACGGCAAGCCGAGTAAGCAGGACCGACGCGCCCTGCGTCGGCTCAAGGGTGACCGGTAGCAGGAACCAGCTGTCGAAGCAGTTTGGAGAGCAGCAGTGTGTCCAGTCGGTGCCCTCCATCGAAGGCATGCTCTTCGGCGGACACTCCAATGGCGGTCATGCGTGCTCGCAGGTTCGTGCGCGCATCCTCGCTCGCGAAGCGGTCGCGTTCGCCGGCGACAACGTGCACTGCGGTATTTGTCCAGGCCGCGCGCATGTGCTCATTGCTCACGTCGTGCGCCATACCGCCCGCCCACAGCACGTGCGCCGAGACCGGCGTCTCCATTGTAAGCGCGGGATTGCTCGCCGCATCGGCCACCCAGCGCATGCTCATCGCCACGCCCTGAGAGAATCCGAGCACGCCCAATGCCGGCGGCATGCCGCGAGCGGCTGTGATGCTCGCATGTTCACGGGCCACGACCGCATGCAGCATGGCCATCGCGTCGCGCAACTCATCTTCGCGATCGTCGCGCGTGAGCCATGACGCTCCAGTACGCGCAAGGTGGGCGCCGTCCGGCCGCGGCATCTCGAGGTAGAACCGGGACAGCCCCTCGGGAGCGACCACGCGCGTATCGGTGGGCACCGACTCCGCGAACGGCGCCACAAAATCCTCGGCACGATGTGCGTAGCCGTGAAATGCGATCCACAGTCGCGCTGCATCCGCCGCGTCAGCGCCTACCGTCGCATAGCGCGCCGTACGCGCGACGGTGATCCTGTGCATGGTCACCGGCATGCCGGTATCGCTCATCGGGGCGCGTATGCGGTCGCGGTTATCTCCACGCGAATTCCGCGCAGTCGTGCGCCCACGGCAGTGCGCGTGGGAAAGGGCGGCTGCATGAACTCCCGGTACACGCGGTCGAACGTCGGCCAGTCACTTTCGTCGGCCAGGTACACCACCACGCTCACGAGATGATGCAGGCCGAGCTCTGCGGCCGCGAGCACGTGTTTGAGATTGGTCATGGTGGCACGCACTTGCGATTCGATGTCCTCGCCTGCCAATTCGCCAGTGTCGGGATCGCGCGGGACCTGTCCCGAGACGAAGAAGAAGTCACCAGCCCACACACCCGGACTGTAGGCGCCCGCAGGCGGCTTTGTGGGCGGCTGAACGGCAGTCCACGGACGGAGATTTTCAGACATATGCAGGCGGGTTGAGGCCCGGGAGACCTAGTGGCGACGCACCTCGAGACACTCGAGACGCCAGTGCCGATCGTGGACCTCGATCGGCTTACACACAATCTGGACAGGATGGCGGCGTACGCCACCCTGCACGGCCTGCGACTTCGTCCCCATGTGAAGACGCACAAGTCGCCGCGCATCGCCACCGAACAGTTGCAGCGTGGTGCGGTGGGATTGACCTGCGCGACCGCACGCGAGCTCGAAGTGATGAGTTCGGTGTGCGATGACCTGCTGCTGGCCTTCCCGCCCGTTGGGGCGGCGCGGCTCGAACGTCTCATGCGGCTTACAGCCGACGCGCAGCTGACGGTCGCGGTGGATTCGGTGGAGAGTTTGCCCGCACTCGCCATGGCAGCCAAGCTCGCCCGACGCGATCTCGACGTGTACGTGGAAGTGGACATGGGCATGCGCCGCGTCGGAGTGAACCCGGAGTCCGAGGCCGTGGGCCTGGCGCGTTCGGTGCAGTCGCTCGCGCCGCTCCGGTTTGCCGGCATCATGTTCTATCCGGGGCATGTGCGCGAGCCGGTTGGTGAACAGGGTTCGGCCATTGCCAGGCTATCGGCGAATGTCTCGAGCCTGATCGAGCGACTTGTCGACGTTGGCTTACCGCCCGATGTCGTGAGCGGTGGCAGCACGCCTCTGGCCTGGCGCATTCATGAAGTCGCGGGCATGACGGAGGTGCGACCGGGTACGTACGTGTACAACGATCGCACCACTGCAGGCATCAACGCATGCGACTGGGACGATTGCGCGTTGACGGTACTCGCCACGGTCGTGAGCACGGCGGTTCCCGGACAAGCCGTGGTGGATGCAGGCACGAAGGCGCTGGGTCGCGAACCGCTACGCGCAGCCGGCGATGGTTTCGCCGCCTTGATGGACCGCCCGGAAGTCACGGTGCAGCGCATGAGCGAGGAACATGGCGTGCTTGATCTGTCGCAGACCGACTGGCGTCCGCGCGTGGGCGATCGTGTGCGACTTGTGCCGAATCATGTGTGTATCGTAGTGCACCAGTTCGACGAAGTGGTCGGCGTGCGCGGCGACTACGCGGAGACGGTGTGGGATGTGGAAGCGCGTGGGCGGGGCGTGGTTATTCTCGAGCAGGAGAGCGCTCGTCGCGGACCGCGCGCGATGTGACTTCCGGTGAGGCGACCGGTGTGCCGACGGCTGTGCGGTGGCTCGCGTCCGGTCGCCAGATGCACCCCTCGACACGCTGCTCTGCATCACGCGCGGCCGGCAACTGCGACAACGGGACACGCGAATCCCACATGGCGCACGCGCTCACGAACGCATCGAACGCGTCGTCGCTTTCGGCGAGCTGTGCCTCGAACGCGTTCACCGAGCGTGCCCATGCTCGCAGCCCGCGCGCATGCAGCAGACGGGCATCAGCGTTCGACTTGTTGACGCCTGGCGCAAACACTCGCGGCCAGATCTCGATCACCACCGCGCCCGCGCCTCCCGCGTCCTTCATGAACGGCCATATGCATGCGCCGGCCTCGGCGAGTCTATCCAGCGTCGTCATGCCGCGAAGCGTCGCCGTACCAACGGCTCCCGCTCCGACCAGCTGAAACACCGAGAACGCGCGCGGTCCCTCCAGCTCACGCTCGGTCGCGCGCAGCGACGGCATCCGTTCTGAGCCCAGTTCCGGCGGCCGAGTGCGCTGCCCGCCGCGTCCCCAGAACGGAAACTCGGGTTCACGTAATAGCGCGTCCACGCGCGTTTGAGGAAACGCCTTCCACGAGTCGCGTGCATCTGTCCATCCTGCGTGACGCGCATACCACGCGGGAAATGCGAACCCGAAATCGAGGCCGATCACTGCGCGCTCGTCGGTGCGAGCAGCGTCCTGCGCACACTCGACGAGTTCCTGCGTCACCGCCGCGCGCGATCGTCCATTCTGCAGGCGAATGACCTCCCCCCCGCGCACCTCGGCGAGCCAGATCTTGCGTTCCGCACCGGAACGCGCGCCGCTCCAGTCCACCGCGATTACTCGAGAAGGGATCATTCGCAGTAGCGAATCATCTCGCGCCGCAGCCGGAACTGAGCAGAGTGGTGCGACATGAGGCATGAATGGTCGCGGCCGACAAATGGTTGCCACGCGCACTCATGATATCTTTCACGCGACCCCGGACACCGCGAATGACTGCTCCCGCCCGCCGCATACTGTTGGTCGACGCCGACGCATTCTTCGTGGCGGTCGCCAGACAGGAAGATCCTGAAGGTGCTGGCCAGGCGAAGCTGCTGATTGTCGGCGGACGACCGGGAAGTCGCGGCGTGGTTTGCTCTGCGTCCTACGAATGCCGGGCGTACGGCGTTCGCTCGGCCATGCCCATTGCCCGGGCACTCCAGCTTTGCCCGGAGGCGCTGTGCGTTCCCGTACCGCGCGGCGCCTGCTCGCGCAGCAGTCGCGCAATCGCCGCGGTGCTGCACACCTTCGCACCGGTCGTTCAGCCCTCGAGCATCGACGAGTGGTACCTCGATCTCTCGGGCACGGAGGCGATGTACCTGCATGAACCGCTCGCCGACACGGCACATCGAGTTCGAAGCGCTGTGACTGCAGCGACTGGTCTCACCGTTTCCATCGGCTGTGGCACGTCGCGTCTCGTTGCGAAGATGGCCGTGGAGGAGGCGAAGCCATCGCGTGGCGCGACGGGCGTACACTGCGTCGAACCGGGTCGTGAAGCTGATTACCTGGCGCGCTTCCGTCTGGCGGACTTGCCGATGGTAGGCCCTCGACTCGCCGAGCGACTGGAGCGCGCCGGTCTTGTAACTGTCGCCGAAGCGCAGCAGGCCGGCCGCGATCGGCTCGAGCGCATACTCGGTGACCGTGCAGGATCGTGGTTGCATGCGCGCGCGTTCGGCATCGATCCGAGCGTCGTGGAGCCGCGTGAGCAACAGAAATCGGTGAGCCGCGAGGACACGTTCGCGCGCAATATCGCGGACGACGATGTGCTCGAACGTGAACTGCTGCGGCTTGCCGTGCGCGTTTCCGCAGACTTGCGCGCGCAGAGCCTTGAAGCACGCACCGTCACCGTCAAGCTTCGCGACCACACCTTCAACACCCGGACCGCGCGGCGCTCGCTCGTATTCCCGATCACCGGCGAGCAGTCAGTCTTTCAGGTGGCGCGCGCGCTCATGCGCAAACTCCGCTGCAGCGGCAGCGCGCCCGTACGACTGCTCGGCATCAGCCTCTCGCATTTCGAGGGTCGAGATGCCGAGGCCGCGCAACTTGGCCTGTTCGAGGACCCTGTATTCTCCGGTGCCTCCGTCGGTGATTTCGCGGACGCGGCGCCAGTCGAGCGCGAGAGGGAGCGAGCCCTCACCCGGGCCCTCGATCGCATTCGCGAGCGCTATGGCGCAGCCTCGATCGTCCCGGCGCGGCTGGTCGAGAAGCACGGAAATACGGGGCCGCGGGTGGAAGAAGATCCGGAGTGACAGCAGCAACTGGCCCGGAGCAGTGGAACCGCCGTGCGGCCGCGGTTACTTTATCCGCATAATGCCGTGGCGCTTGTAGACCGCAGGTCTGCGGTGCGCGTGCCTGCCGCCTGGACATCGAACCGACCTCTTTGCGCATGAGCAAGCCTTACAATCCGAACACGCAGGGCTGGGGATTTGCCCTCGTCGTTTGCGGCATCACCGCCGGCCTGTTCTTCTCGGCGTACACTATCCACTCCAATACCTACCGTCATCCGCGCGACCCGATGGCGACACAGGTGTATTCGGAGCGGGACAGCAGCAAGGCTGCCGGCGGCGGCGCTGCGCACACCGAGGGCGCGGAGAGTCACGACGAACACTGAGGCAATGTAAAGATCATCGTGGTGCCTTCGCCCACGGTGCTTTCCACCTCGATCGTTCCGCCGTGCGCCTCGACAATGCCCGTGGCAATGAAGAGGCCCAACCCCGATCCGGCCCGCAGCAGTCGCGGGGATCGATTGATACGTCGAGCGATAGGTTCGCCGACTCTGCAGTGGCCGCAAAAAGATCGCACGACTCGCGGATGACCTCGCCGATCGACGTCGCACGAATGTCCACAGCCAATCGTCCGGCCGAGATGCGTGAAACATCCTGCAGATCCTGGATCAGTCCGTCCGCCTGACGCGCTGCGGCACGAACCGCCTGCAGCTGTTCGAGCTCCACGTGCACGGGCGCTCCCGCATCACTCTGCGCCATGAGTGCGCCGGTGAGCATGACGATCGCATTGACCGGGTTGCGCAGATCGTGGGACACGATCGCCGGCAGCTCATCACGTTCTCGCACTGCCTGACGCGACTGCTGGTACAGCCGCGTGTTCTCGAGGGCCAACGCTGCACTCGAGCCGAACTGCTCGGCGATGGAGACTTCGTCCGCACCGTGTGTCGTGCCTTCACGGGTGCGCACCAGGCTCAGCGCACCGATCGCGCGCTGCCCCGCCCAGCATTTCGTCTTCCGACCACTGAAAAATTCGTTCGGCGCCCTGATTGTAGCGAACGATGCGAAAGCGCTCGTCGAGGGCGATCACGCCATCGGCGGCAATGTCGATGATGGCGGACAATGCCGCTTGCGAGTGACGGTCGCTCATGCCATTCCGTGCTGCGAGAATGCCGGGTAGAGTTCCCGGATCGGCCGATGTTGGCCTGCCTGCAGACGGAGCATAACCCGCCCGCGTATTCAGCGCGACGCGGCCGGCTCTCTTCCATAGTGTTTGGGTCATGCCACCTATGCACGACATCCGTCGCCGCCTTCCGATACTTCCGCTGCTCGCCACCGCGGCGCTGATTGCCGGCGCTGTCGCTGGTGTCCTGATCGACACCGAGCCGGCCGCATCAGATGTACGACGCCGTGTGTGGCTATTCTCGCTGCTTGTGCTCGGTGCACCCGTCGTGTGGCGAACGATGCGCGGCATGATGCGCGGCGAGTTCGCTGCTGACATCGTGGCGACACTTGCGATCGTGGGAGCAGCGGTGCTCGATGAACCGCTCGCCGGCCTGGTGGTCGTGATCATGCAGACGGGTGGCGAAGCGCTCGAGGCGTGGGCCGTGCAGCGTGCCTCCAACGCCGTCGAAGCATTGGAAGCGGACGCCCCGCAAACTGCGCAACGAGTGCTTTCTGATGGGCGCGTGGAGCAAGTCGAGGTATTGGCGATCGCCGTTGACGACCGGCTGCTGGTGAGACCCGGTGCACTGGTGCCCTGCGACGTTGTCGTTCTGGACGGAGTCTCCACGGTCGATACATCGCGCCTGACCGGTGAACCTGTGCCGTTGACCGCGCGGGCGAACACGCCACTGCCTTCAGGAGCAATCAACGGCGAGGGCGCACTGACCGTGCGCGCGGTGCGCGTTGCGTCCGAGAGCCAGTATGCCCGCATCGTGGAGCTCGTGCGTTCTGCGCAGGCCAGCAAGAGTCCGCTGCAGCGAGAGGCGGACAAGTGGGCTGTCTGGTTCACGCCGCTGACGCTGCTCGCATGCGCAATCGCATGGCTGATCTCGCACGACGCAACGCGGGTGCTGGCAGTGCTCGTTGTAGCAACGCCCTGCCCGCTCATTCTGGCCGCGCCCGTGGCGGTGATTGGTGGCATCAGCCGGGCGGCCCGTCGCGGCATCATCGTGCGGCACGGTGGCGCGCTGGAATCGCTCGCCGCCGTAAACGTGGCGGTATTCGACAAGACCGGCACGCTGACGGTTGGACGGCCGAGTGTTGCTGCGTTCGTGGTGGACGACGGAGTGGACGCGGCCCAGCTGCTCGCGCGCGCGGCCGCGGTCGAGCAAGGCTCGGGGCATCTGCTCGCACGCGTGTTCGTGACGTGGGCCGAGTCACAGGGCTCTGTGCTGCCTGTCGCGCGTGATCTGCAGGAGGCGGCGGGCCGTGGCGTTGTCGGCACCGTGGACGGAGTGCAGGTGGCGGTTGGGTCGCCGAACTATGTGTCGGAGCTAATGCCGGCCCTCGAGCAATGCATCGCACAGCAGGATCGGGGACGCGACGGGCTGCGCGCCTATGTGGGCACGAGCGATGGTGAGATCGCGCGCATGGATTTCGCTGACGAACTGCGACCTGACCTGGCTGGACTGTTCGAGCGGCTTCGAAGGCTTGGCATTTCGCGCACGGTCATGCTTTCCGGCGACCAGAGTGCCAACGTTGCGCGCATCGCGTCGGCACTCGGCATCAATGAGTACGCGGGCGACCTGTCACCGGCTGACAAGGTGACTCGAGTGGCATCTCTGCAGCAGCGCGGAGACCGTGTGCTCATGGTTGGCGACGGGACCAACGATGCTCCGGCTCTCAGCACAGCCCATGTGGGCGTGGCGCTGGCAGGCCACGGCGGCGGGGTGAGCGCCGAGGCCGCGGATGTAGTGCTGCTGGTGGACCAGCCGGAGCGAGTCGCAGACGCGGTGATGATTGGGCGCTACAGCATGCGTGTGGCGCGGCAGAGCATCGGGGTGGGCATCGGCCTGAGCGTGGTGGGCATGGTGTTCGCGGCGGCGGGGATGCTGTCGCCCACGGCGGGCGCGATTGCCCAGGAAGCGATCGATGTGGCGGTGATCGTCAATGCGCTGAGGGCGGCGCGGGGTTGACATCGAAAGAGCGAAGGAGACGGCCGACATCGACACTCGCACGTTCAGCGACTGAATTACAACGCGCCCCGGTTTTTAGCCGGGGCGCGAGGGCCGTGCAGGTTGAGCGAGCGTTAACTCGACTCAGACGTTGCGACGGCGACGTGCAGCGACGCCAAGTCCGGCGAGGCCGAGGAACATGATCGCGAACGAGGTCGGTTCCGGGACGATGATGACGAATCCACCCTCGTCGTCCCAAAGAGTCGCGTGGGACAGGCCCTGACCGTTCGGCGTGGTGTAGGTGAAGGAGTTGCTGGATAGCGCCACGCTCTGCCACAGGTACGCAGAATAGAAGCTGCCTTCTTTCAGCGAAATCCCGAAGGTACCGGTAATCGGGTTGAGCAGGGTGATGGTGCCGGTTGCTCCGCTACCAACGGCGCCGAAGAAACTGTTGGCCTCATCGGACTTGGCCTTGACGCCCCATACGTTGTTCCCGACATCTTCTGCCTCAAACCACGCCTTGATCGCGGCAAAGTTGTTCGGCACATCGTTACCAACAAAGGAGCCGTAGCACTTCGTTGCGGCAAGTACACCGCCGAAGAGGACGTTGGTGGTGCTACAGGCCACCTGCGCCTCGACCTTGCCGGGCGAGCCGACCGAAAGCGTCGCGACGGCGAACACCGCGGGAATCAGATATCTCAGCTTCATGTGGGGGTCCTTTGAGTTGTTGGTTCTACAGCGTGTTCATTCGCCAGTCGTCGCCAGGCTTTCCAGCTTCGAGAAGAGGGCAGATCATTCTGCCGTTCGTCTCTTAATAGAGCAAGGCATGTGCCACAGATCACAATACTCGAGATCCTAACTGTAAACAGAGCCCCAAGTCCTTACCAGCCAACGATTTGCCACGCTCGCAATGCATTAGGTTGCCTGCTCCATTTCGTCGGCATCGCTACTATATGACCGAACGCCGTTGCAACAACTCAACACCACTACCCCACCGACGCAACACACTCGATTTCGACCCTTCCATTTCGCGGAATGCCAAGCCCGCCAACCGCTGTACGCGCCGGCTTCCGTTCTCCGAAAAACCGAGCGTACGCCACGTTCATCGCGTCCCATTCCGCGATGTCCGCCAGGAACACCGTGCACTTCACCACCCGGTCCATGCTCGAACCCTCGCTCTCCACCAACGCCTTCACCCGCTCGAGCGCCCGACGCGTCTCCGCCTGGATTCCGCCGGGTTCGAGCGTGCCGTCATCGCGCATGCCAATCTGCCCACTCAAAAAGAGCAGTCCGCCTGCCTGACGGACCGCCTCGTACGGACCCGCCGGCTGGCCGCCGGGCGTTCCCGACTGCGAAGTCACTTTGTTGATCACGCTGCAACCACTCACGGCAACCACCGCTGCACACAGCACGCCCCACCGCAACACTCGGCGCATCGATCCTCCCTGAACGTGGGGCAACCAGTCGGACGTCATACCGCCCAAACGAAAGCGGACGTCCCCGTAAAGGAAACGTCCGCTTCATGCATCGAGACCACAAGAGCCGCAATCCTCTCCAGAGGCGAGCCGCACCCGTGTAGCCAACAGCTCGGCGCTCAGAACTCGTTTTCTGCCAGTGCCATGATCGGCGTGGCGCCCGCCTGGATCTGCGCCAGCAAGGCGTGCGTCTGCGGCATCATGTGCGACATGTAGAACCGCGCCGTCTTGAGCTTCGCGCCGAGAAATGCAGCGTCACCTTCGCCGGCCGCAAGCGTGCGCTGCGCAACCGTGGCCATCTTGAGCCATTGCCAGCCAAGCGCCGTGTAGCCCATGAGGTGCAGGTAGTCCGTGGCGACAGCACCGGCTTCGTCCGGATTCGCGAAGCCCTTCTCGGCGAGCAGCATCGTGGCCTTCTGCAGCTTGACGAGCGCTTCGCTCACCGGCTTGGCGAGCGCCGACAGCACATCGTCATCCGCTGCTGCGTCGACGTCGGCCTTCACCATCGTGAACAGCCTGCGCACCAGACGTCCACCTTCCATGGGCAACTTGCGTCCCACAAGATCGAGAGCCTGTACCGCATTGGTGCCTTCGTAGATCTGCGCGATGCGCGCGTCCCGCACGTATTGCTCGACGCCATACTCACGGATGTACCCGTGTCCGCCGAGCGTCTGCAGCGCGATGTTGGTGGCGTCGAAACCCAGATCCGTGAAGAACGCCTTGATGACGGGCGTCATGAGCGCGACGATGTCAGCGGCTTCCTCGCGCTCGGCGGCGTCGGTCGAACGGTGCTCAATATCGATGAGCATACCCACCCAGTAGGCAAGACAGCGCGCACCTTCGTTGAACGCCTTGATGCGCAGCAGTCCCTTGCGCACATCAGGGTGCACGAGGATCGGATCGGCCGGACCAGAGGGATTTTTCGTGCCCGTGAGCGCGCGCCCCTGCAGGCGGTCCTTGGCGTACTCGAGCGCGTTCTGGTACGCGACCTCGGACAGGCCAAGTCCCTGCATGCCCACGGCCAGGCGCGCGCCATTCATCATCACGAACATGGCGCGCATGCCCTTGTTCGCCTCGCCCACCATGAAACCGATGGCGTTGTCGAAGTTGAGCACACACGTGGCCGAGCCTTTGATGCCCATTTTGTGCTCGATCGACCCGCATGTGACGCCGTTGCGGGTGCCGGGACGGCCGTCTTCGGTGGGCAGGAACTTGGGCACCAGGAACATGCTGATGCCCTTCGTGCCCGCCGGTGCATCGGGCAGGCGCGCCAGCACCAGGTGCACGATGTTCTCCGTAAGATCCTGTTCACCCGCCGAAATGAAAATCTTCGTGCCCGTGATGCTGTACGCGCCGTCGCCGGCGGGCACGGCGCGGGTGGTCAGGATGCCGAGATCGGTTCCTGCATGCGCCTCGGTGAGGCACATGGTGCCCGCCCAGGAACCGTCAACGAGCTTGGGCAGGTACAGGTCCTTCTGTTCCTCGCTGCCATGACTCATGAGAGCACTGTACGCGCCATGCGACAGTCCCGGATACATGCTGAACGACAGGTTGGACGAACAGAGCATCTCCTCGAAGACGAAACGCACCGCCTCGGGCAGCCCCTGCCCGCCGTATTTCGGATCGGCAGCAATGCCCGTCCAGCCACCTGCGGTGTACTGGGTGTACGCGTCGCTGAAACCGGAGGGAGTGCGCACCGTACCGTTCTCGTACGTGCAGCCCTCCGCATCACCTGACTGATTGATCGGAAAGAGAATTTCCTCACATACTTTCGCGCCTTCGGCCAGAACCGCGTCGACCACGTCGGGCGTGGCGTCTTCGCAGCCCGGCAAGCTGGCCAGGCGTTCGACACCGTGCACGTCGTGCAGCACAAAGCGGATATCGTCGAGCGGAGCGCGGTAGGTCGGCATGCAACACCTCGAGTGGAGATCGCCGCTCTGATCGGCCTCGCCCTGGACGGCGCGGCTCCCGGTGATTGGGCGGCACGCTTGAACATGCCTGACCAACCGGGGACGGACAAGCGCCAGACGCGACGCTGGCGTCACATTTGCACCGTGGCTACCGGCGCGCGTGCACCGTGCGCCATCTCGCCGCGTTAGACTCCGTACGACGCTACGCCGACCCTTTGGAGCCTGCATGAAACAGTTTTTCACGAACATCGCGGCCAACCTGGCCACGATCGCCCTGCTCTTCCTGATCGTCATGATGCTGACGATCGGCATCATAGCGTCGATCGCCGGTGGTGAAGGTCCGGTCGTTCCCGATCGCGCGCTGCTGATCGTGGACCTGTCCGTGCCGCTCGCCGACCGTCCGGCTGAGCGTAGGCCGTCTTCGGCGGTCGACCGGGCCTTTGCGGAACCCGGTGGTGCGAAGCTGTCATTGCGCGCGGCGGTGGCTGCTCTGAACGCCGCGGCGACCGATGACCGGATCAGCGGCGTGCTGCTGCGCGGCAATGTGGCAAGCGACGGGCTCTCGTCGGGATACGGCGGCCTCGTCGAGTTTCGCGAGGCGCTCGTTGCCCTCGCCGAATCGGGCAAGCCGGTGCATGCGTTTCTCGTGAATCCCTCGGTGCGTGACTACTACGTCACGAGCGCGGCGAACACGATCACGCTCGATCCGTTCGGCACGCTGCAGTTCACCGGTCTGGCAGCCACGCAGGTGTACTTCGCCGGCTTTCTCGAGAAGTACGGCATTGGCGTGCAGGTGAGTCGCGTGGGGCGCTTCAAGGCGGCCGTCGAACCGTTCACGCGGCGCGACATGAGTTCCGAGAATCGGGCGCAGACGCGTCGCTATCTCGAAAGCACATGGAACGAGATCAAGCGCGGCGTTTCTGCGTCGCGCTTGATTGATACGGCTCGTGTGCAGCGTCTGGCCGACTCGCTGGGACTGTTCCTGCCGGAAGATGCGCTGCGGTTCGATCTCGTAGACCGCGTCGCACCGTTCGATGTGCTGCTCGCCGATCTGCGCGAACTCACGGGGACCCCCGAACCCGCGATCGGACCGGACCGCAAGAAAAAGGCGACGTCCGCAATGACGTCTGCAACAACGTCCGAGACGACCTCAGCGATCTCGTCAGACAGCGCGGGCGCGAGAGCGACCGACGACCCAGCTGATTCTTCCGACGCCGCATCTTCGCTCTTCTCGACCCTTCCCACGCGCATGCCGCAGATCACCCTGCGCGATTATGCGCAGATCGTGGTGGGCCGGAAAGAAGATCTCACCACGCGCAACAAGATCGCCATCGTGTACGCGCAGGGCGACATCGTGGACGGCGAAGGCGGCAACGACCAGGTAGGCGGCGCCGCTTTCGCGCGCGAGCTGCGCGCGCTGCGCTCGAATCGCAATGTGCGCGCGGTTGTGTTGCGAGTGAACAGTCCCGGCGGCAGTGTTGTCGCGTCAGAGCAGATTCGACGCGAACTTGCGCTGCTCAACTCGGAGATTCCCGTGGTCGTGTCCATGGGCACGCTCGCAGCGTCGGGCGGGTACTGGATTTCAACGGCGTCCCGTCATGTGTTCGCGCAACCAAGCACTCTCACTGGTTCGATCGGCGTGTTCGCCATCTTCCCGAACCTCGAAGGCATTTCAGAGAAGAACGGCATCACGACCGACACGGTGAGCACAGCCCGCTACGCGGATCTCTTCTCGATCACGCGTCCGCGCACGAACGCGGAACTGGCGCTCGTGCAGCGCAGTGTCGACGCCGTCTATGATTCCTTCCTCTTGCGAGTCGCCGACTCGCGCAGCTTGCCGCTCGACTCGGTGCAGAACATCGCGGAAGGTCGCGTCTGGTCCGGCGAAGACGCCCTCGCGCTCGGCCTGGTTGACGAGATCGGCGACCTCGAGGAAGCGATTGCGCACGCTGCACAGCTTGCCGGTATCGACGACTTCGCACTGCTCGAGGTGCCACCGGTGAAGAGCGCGAGCGACATGTTCCAGGAGTTCCTTGACGACTCACCGCCGCCGGTCGTGGGCGCGGTGCGGACCGCCGCCGGTTTCATGTTCGGCAATGCGACAGGCGAGGCACAACTTCGCGCCACAGAACCGCTCAACGCACTGGCTGCGCGTCGCGGACCGATGGCCGATGCGCTGCGCGGACTCATGCGCGATGTCGCCGGACTTGCGCGCCTGGACGATCCGCGCGCCACGTACGCCCGCTTGCCGTTCGGCTTGCTGCTGCACTGACCGAGCGCGCCACCACCGACTTCCCACTCCCCATCTGCGTCTCATGCCCATTTGCAACCAAGCCGACCATTCACTTCGCGTGAATCGGATTTTCGCTCGACCAATGCGTTCGACGACTGCTGTTGCAGCCGTCGCTGCTGCCTTGACGTTCCTGAACGCGAACACACTGGGCGCGCAGGCGTCGGACAGTGCCACGGCAACGGTCAGCGCATCCGCACCGGCC
>JBGTFN010000588.1:0-11139 GCA_041747275.1 Gemmatimonadaceae bacterium
AACGCGTCATCAGGTGTCTGCAGCAACTGCTCACACAGCGCGGCAATGCGTTCCACCGCCTGCGCCACGAAGTGTGCTCCGCGTTCAGCCGTTGCCGCCCGTGGATCGCCAACACCAGTATCGTCGGTGACGTGCGTCCAGCGGCGGGGCATCCACGCCCAGCCCTCGCGCACGCCATCCAGGACACTCGCTTTCGCCGCACCGTCGCCCCATGTGTCGCGACCGGCCACGAGATGCGGCGCGACGTGCAACACCGCCGCCGTCTCGAGCTCACCGGCGTGATCGCCGGGCTCATCGAACACGCCGGCATCGCCCGCCTGCCACCAGTTCGCGATCACGAGCAGCACTCGTGTTTCCGGCTGCAACTCCCGCACCAGCGCACGCAGTTCATTGCCGCCGTGCGCGTTGAGCAGCAGCAGAACGCGTACACCATGCAGTTCCAGACTGCGAAGCACGTCCCGAAGCAGTGCGAGCTGCGTGCTCGGCATGACGTTGAGCGTCATCGGGATGTCGAGCTGCGTGGTGTTCACGCCGAATGGCATGGCGGGCAGGGATATGACCGGCAATGCGCGCGCACCGCACATCGAGGCAACGCGCGATGCGATCGTGCGCCCGAGCAGCGTGTCGGTGCCATAGGGCAGATGTGTGTTGTGCGCTTCCGTCGCGCCGAATGGCAGGATTGCGAGCGACCACGTGGTTGCCCGCACCTCAGGCCATGTCATCGCCTCGAGATCGCGCACTTCCTCACCTTCCAGCTTGCTCACCACCCGGTCCACCCCGGGCCGCGCACGACCTGGCCGGGCAGCGCGCCCGTGTGCTCGCCATCAGTCACCACGGCGACGCCGTTCACGAACACGTGACGCATGCCCACGGCAAGCTGATGCGGCTGCTCGAACGTCGCCTTGTCCGCCACCGTTGCCGCATCGAACACCGCAATGTCGGCGTGATATCCCGGCATGAGACGACCCCGCCGGCGCAGGCTCAGGTGTTCGGCCGGCATCGCGCTCAACCGCCGCACCGCTTCTTCCAGCGGTATCAGCTTCTCGTCACGCACATAGGTGCCGAGCACGCGCGCGAAATTCCCGTACGCGCGCGGATGCGGATTCGATTTGAGGAACTGGCCCTCGGGCGCGAGCGCACCACCATCGCTTCCAAAGCTCATGTACGGAAGCTGCACCTGTCGGCGCACGTTGTCCTCGTTCATCAGGAAGTACACGGTGCCCACGCGCGATCCGTCGCGTATCACGAGCTCGAGGGCCGCTTCCTCGGGCGACAGCGACATCTCGGTCGCCACTGCCGCCAGCGTCTTGCCCGTGTGTCGCTTGAGCGAGTCGGCCTTGAAACCCACAAGCAGCACCCGCTCCGGCGAGCCAGCCAGCAGCATGAGGTTCTCCCACTCGTTCGTCGGCGTGCGCATTTCCTGCATCACGCGCTGGCGCACTGCCGGATCCCCAAGTCGCTTCGCCCACGCCTCCTGTCCGCCTTCCTGCACCCACGGTGGCATCGCTGCATCAAGACCGGTCGCACCAGCGGTGTACGTGTACATGTCGGTGGTGATGCGCACACCGTCTGCGCGCGCTGCATCGATGCGCTCGAGCACGGCGTCGAGCTTGCTCCAGTTATCGGCGCCAGCCTGCTTGAGGTGATAGATCTCGGCCGGTGCATTGGAGGCCCGCGCAATGCGAATGAGTTCGTCCACCGCCTCGAGCAACTGGTTCGCTTCACTGCGCAGGTGACTGATGTACATGCCGTCGAACTCGGCAGCCGCCTGCATGAGTGCGATCAGTTCGTCGGTCTGCGCGTAGAAAGCGGGCGCGTAGATCAGCGACGATCCCACTCCCAGCGCACCCTCACGCATGGCCGCACGCACCAGCTCCTGCATGCGCTGCAGCTCCTCGGCGGTGGGCGCGCGGTTCGCGTAGCCAAGTTCATGTACGCGCACCGTAGTCGCACCAACGAAGGATGCCACGTTCACCGAGACGCCCTTCGTGACCATATGCTCGAGGTACTCGCCGAGCGTGGTCCACGGCACGTCGAACTTGATGTCGCCCTGCTCAGCAATCATCTCCGCCCGCATCGTGTCCGTGATCGGGCCCATCGACGAACCTTCACCAAAGACTTCGAGCGTCACGCCCTGCATCACATCGGAAAAGCCACGTCCATCATGCAGCAGGCTTTCCGTGCCCCACGACAGCATGTTGATGAAGCCGGGCGACACCGCGAGGCCGCTCACATCGATCTCGCGCGCGCCCTCGCGATTGCCGATATCGCCCACCGCCACGATCGAGTCGCCGCTGATCGCCACGTCGCCGACCACGGGCGCATTGCCACTGCCGTCGTAGATCGTGCCACCGCGCAGCACGACGTCGACGCGTTCCGGTGAATCGCAGGCCATGCTTGCCGCTGACAGCGCGAGCACGCACACCATCGCGAACTTCGAAAGCTGGCGCATCTCTTCAGATCTCAGGGTAGAGGCATGAATCGCGGGGCGAAGAGTCGCCAGCGCGAAAGGCAGACTGCGTGTTGCCGCACAAGGTATCGCGTGGAGACGCAATTCGCCTCCGTCGCCATTTTCCCGTATGGGGTAGCGCCAGCGGTGCAATCAGGGTAGCTTTATCTGAGCGATGCACACATTTCGATGTGTGGACAAGTTCCGAATGAAACGGGCCTGCCAAAGCGAGCGGGCCCTTTTTTCGTTTGTACCGCAGTCACCGGGTGGTGGCGACCGTCGTGAGGGTGATCACGAGTAGGTGTTGGTCGGTTTCGTTTTGCATCCGGTCGAAAGATCGAGCTCCGACTATACAAGCAGCACATCACAGTATCTCAGGAGTATTGCAATGCGTACGACCGGCACAGTCAAGTGGTTCAACGACGCGAAGGGTTTTGGTTTCATCACCCCCGCCGACGGACAGAAGGATTGCTTCGTCCACCACTCGGCTATTCAGAGCGACGGCTTCAAGTCGCTGACCGAAGGCGAGACGGTAGAGTTCGACATCGTGCAGGGCCAGAAGGGTCCGGCCGCTGAAAATGTCTCACGCTCGGGTCGCTAACCCATTAGCGTCGTCTCGACATCGCCCACGCGTCGCCTCGGCGGCGCGTGAGTGAGTCTGCGATGCGCCGTGTGATCGGACCTCTGTCCGCCACACGGCGCATTTGCGTACCACGTTCATCTGGGGAACTGCCGTGATTCAGAACGCACCCGAACAGCCAGTTGCCGATATCCGCGATCCCATGTCGCGGCACGCCTTTCTCTCGTCACACCGCGCGCTCGCCGTCTGTACGCGCGAGTTCTCGCGCCTTTCGGACGAGCTCATTGGCGCCGCCAAGGTGTTTGCAAAGGAGCATGAGCTCGACGTGCCAACCGTTCGCAAGGCACCGGATCGCTGCATCGTGCAGCTTGGACCGGTTGCACTCACCGTTGCGTGGCTCCGGAACGGGAGCGACTCTCCGTCCGCCGGTGAGCTGCTGGCCATCGTATGGCGCGGCATCATCGCCCCGCGCGGCGATCACCTCCCGGAGCGGCTGAGCGCACGTCATGTGCCTCCGGTGCCGGTTCAGGTGTGGGAAGAAACGCTCGTGCCGAGCGCTACGAGCGAGGCTTCCTGGCACTGGCATCCGGTCGATCTCACACGCGAAGGCTACGCGTCACCGGAACTCGCCTTGCGCTGCCTCGAACAGCTGCGAAGTGCGCTCGATGCGATGCCGCGCGACACGCCGTAAATAGCGTTACGCGACACCATCGGACAACTCGGTCAGCGCACGCGATCGGTAAACATGATCAGGCATAGCCAACGGGGCGTCGCATCACAGCGGCGCCCCGTTTGCGTTCCCATTGCTCACGACTGCTGAAGCGCCGCTTCGTCCATCCACATCACTTCCCAGATGTGGCCATCGGGATCGTGAAAAGACTGCGAGTACATGAAGCCGTGATCCATCGCCGGCATGGACTGGGAGCCGCCAGAGGCGAGCGCCATTTTCATGATGTCATCTACTTCGTCGCGACTGTCCGCTGAGAGCGCGTTGATCACCTGCGCGGTCTTCGTCGCATCCGCAACGGACTTCTTCGTGAACGTGGCGAAGAACGGTTCGGTCAGCGTCATCACGAAGACGTGCTCGCTGATCACGATGCACGCTGCCTTGTCGTCGGTGAAATGCGGATTGATGCTGTAACCGAGGCCCGTGTAAAACGCCTTCGACTTTCCCAGATCCTTCACCGGCAGGTTGATGAAAACCTTGGTGCTCATGATCGCTCCGTGCGTGCGTGAATGAGGGTGGGCATCACGGCTGCAGTTCGCGCACCGGACGCACTTCGATGCTGCCCACGCGAGAGGGCGGGATGCGACCGGCGATCTGGATCGCTTCGTTCAGGTCGCGCGCCTCGATCAGGTAGAAGCCGGCCAGCGCCTCCTTTGTCTCGGCGAAGGGACCGTCGGTGACTGAGAGCTTGCCCTGCCGCACTCGCACGGTGGTCGCCGACGCGATCGGCTCGAGCGCCTGTCCGCCTAGCATGTGGCCGGCTTCGGCTAGGCCGGCCGAAAAGGCCATGCACTCACTATCGGGTGGGCTCTCTGGCAACGAGTGCAACCTGGCCTCTTCGCAGTACACGAGACATACGTATTTCATCACCTGCTCCGGATCGTGGGTGGACACCTGCTCTCATCAGCTGGTCGAACAGGACCGGGGCGTTTTCGACAGCGGGCTCAACTTTCCTTAGGCAGCGACGCAAGCCGCCGCTCCAGGTGACGGCGCTCCGGCCCCTGCTGCACGCGTTCGAGCGCAGCCCTGAAGGCCTGACTGGCGGCATCGAACCGCCCAAGACGAAAGTTGAGCTCAGCGCGCGCCGCGTGCGCGAGGTGGTAGTCGGCCAGTGCGCCGCGCACCATCAGCGCATCGATGATCTGCAGCCCGTGCTCTGGACCGTCTCGCATTGCAATCGCGACCGCCCGATTGAGCGCCACCACCGGTGAGGGCTGCGCCGCCAGGAGCGCGTCGTACAGGGCAACAATCGCCGACCAGTCCGTTTGCTCGACACTTGCCGATTCCGCATGCACCGCCGCGATCGCGGCCTGCACCGAGTACACGCCCACCTCATGCCATGCAAACGCGCGTCGAGCCAGTGCGAGGCCCTCGTCGATCAACTCCCGGTTCCAGAGCGAACGATCCTGGTCCTCCAGCACGATGAGTTCGCCCTCGGTCGACGTGCGCGCGGTGCGGCGCGATTCCTGCAACAACATGAGCGCGAGCAAGCCGAATGCATCGGGCTCCGGCAGCAACTGTACTAGCAGTCGGCCCAGGCGAATGGCTTCCTGCGAGAGCGACTCGCGCGTGACCTGCTCACCGAACGAGGCAGAGTACCCCTCGTTGAACACGAGGTAGATCACGCGCAGCACGCCGTCGAGTCGCTCCGGCAGTTCTGCGGGTGTCGGCACCTGGTACGGAATGCCCGCATCACGATTCTTGGCTTTCGCGCGCACGATGCGCTGCGCAAGCGTTGGCGCTGACGTCAGGAACGCGCGCGCGATTTCCTCCGTGGTGAGACCGCACACTTCGCGAAGTGTGAGTGCGACCTGCGCTTCGGGTGCGATCGCGGGATGGCAGCAGGTGAAGATGAGTCGCAGTCGGTCATCTTCGACGCGCTCATCGTCCCATGATTCCATTTCCGCAGGCGTGGACTGCTGCGCACTGGTGGCGTCGTCGAGCGCGTCGAAGCGCGAGTCCCGGCGAATCCGATCGATAGCCTTGAATCGTCCGGCCGACACAAGCCACGCGCGCGGGTGTGCCGGGATGCCGTCACGCGTCCACTGCTCGAGGGCCACACGGAACGCATCGTGCATCGCCTCCTCCGCGCGGTCGAAATCACCGAGCACACGAATGAGCGTTGCGAGAATGCGACGCGAGTCATTGCGATAGATTCGATCGACCGCCGCGTGTACGGGCTCGTCGTGCGAAGGCTCGTCGTGCGAAGGCTCGTCGCGCGAAGGCTCGTCGTGCGATGCAGGTGCATTCGGCGCAGATATCATCGTCGGCGTCAACGTGGATTCAGCGAGCAACAGGGGAGTGCTGCATGTACGGACTCATCGGAAAGATCACCTGCCTACCCGGTCACCGCGACTCGCTGGTGACGCATCTGCTTGCGGGCACGGGCGATATGCCAGGTTGCCTTAGCTACGTGGTGGCCATTGATCCTGCTGACCCCAACGGAGTGTGGGTCACCGAGGTGTGGGAGACCGCGCAACATCACAAGGATTCCCTGGCATTGCCGCAGGTGAAGCAGGCGATCGCCGCCGCGCGTCCGATCATCGCCGGTTTCGAACATTCATTCGAGACCACGCCGGTTGGTGGCGTGGGTGTATGAGGTCGACCAACACGAACACGGCGCTGCGTCGCAACGCCATCACAGGCGCGGCCGCGCTCGCCTTTGCGCTGTGCGGTGCTCCGCTCTTGGCACAGTCGAACGGCTGGAGCACAGTACAGCAGGCGTCCTCGTGGTACGCTGCTTTTGTGGATCATGCGCTCACCGGCAACACGGCGCTGTGGTTCGACGCACAGTGGCGGCGCATGGGACTCGTGAACGAGCCGCAACAGGTGTTGATCCGACCAGGCCTGCAACGAACAATCGCGCCAGGGGTGCGTTTGGCGGGCGGCTACGCGTATATCGCGACGGCGCCCTATGGAGAGCTGCCGGCAGCCAGTCCATCGCGTGAGCATCGAACCTGGCAACAGCTCCTGCTCAATCATCGCGCTGGCGGGCTCAGCGTCACGCACCGCTATCGTTGGGAGCAGCGCTGGCTCTCCTCCGTGGTCAACGAGACGAACACCCCGTCGACGTATCAACAGAGGGCACGATACATGGTGCGCGCGCAGGGTAATGTGCCGTCGCTTCACATCGGCAGTCGTCCCGTGCTGGGATTCGTCTGGGATGAGCTGCTCGTGCCGGTGGGTCATGGTGACGCCACGGTGCGCGTGGCGCAGAACCGGCTGGGAGCAGGAATCGGGGTGCCCATCGACACTCGGCAGCGTGTGGAGCTCGGCTACATGAATCTCTGGAATGCTTTGCCATCGCAGCGCGCGAACGAGATCAATCATACTTTCACCCTCTCGTGGGTATGGATTGTGTCGCGGTAGGTCTGCAGGTCACGGCTTGCTCGGCGGTCGCATCCGAACCGTTCGATTCCTGCGTCGCGTTTTCTTCTTCACCGAGTGATGAGTGAGCACGCCAACCGTCCCGTCGACTGCCACACTGTCACCGTTTGCGCGCGTGCTGCTCATGATGGCGAGCGCCGTGGCCGTGCTCGCGGGCATGCGCGCGGCGTCACCCGTGATCGGGCCCGTGCTGATCGCGCTGCTCATCACCATCGCGTGGAGCCCAGCGTCCGACTGGCTGCGCAAGCGCGGCCTGCCGTCCACGCTCGCTGCGCTGACCGGCATTCTGCTCGGTATCGCAATTATCGCCCTGCTGGCGCTTCTGGTGTGGTCGTCGCTGGCGCAGTTGCAGAACAACCTGCCGCAGTACACGGAGCGTATCAACGATGTGCGTGCGTCGCTGAACAGCCTGCTCGAAGACTTGCCATTCGATTCGTCTCACCTGCTCTCGGCTGAATCGTTGCAACCCGGCGCACTGGTGAGCCGCGCGCTTGGCGTCATTGGTGGCATTACCACGACAGCGGGCAATCTCGCGCTGCTCATTCTCATCATGGCATTCATGATGATCGAAGCGGTGCGCTATCCGCAGAAACTGCGCGACGCCATCGCCACGACCGACACGTCAGGCGAGCAGCTCACGGCCTTTGCGGAGAGCATGCGCAGTTATGTGGTGATCAACACGATCTTCGGCCTGGCTGCCGCGGTGATCAACACGGTCTTCCTCATGATCGTCGGTGTGGATTTTGCACTGCTATGGGGTGTGCTGTCGTTCTTCCTGAGCTTCCTGCCCAACGTGGGTTTCGTGCTGGCACTGGTACCACCCGCATTGCTCGCACTGTTGCAATTCGGCGTGGGCAAGGCCGTGATTGTCGTCGTCGGCTTCAGCGTGATCAATACGATCGTGGATACGCTGATCAAACCACGTTTCTTCGGTGAGTCGCTCGACATCTCGCCGGCTGTTGTCGTGATCTCGCTCGTCTTCTGGGGCTGGCTGCTCGGCCCCGTGGGTGCGCTGCTGGCTGTACCACTCACCCTCGCCGCTCGATACCTGCTCGCCTCGTTCGACGACGTGCGCTGGATCGCGCACCTCATCAGTGATGCGGACGCGGGTGAGAGCGCGACAACGCCTTCCAATGGGTCGAGTTCGTGAGGCGCGCCATCGCGACGTTCGACGGGTAGGAACGGGTTGCCTCAGGCGCACTCAATGCGCCGCGACGTTCTCCGACTTGCCGAACATGCGCTTGCCGAGCGTCACGATGCCGACCACGATGCCACCGGCAATCACGCCCGTCAGCGTCTCGAGCAGCAGCTTCACAAGCGAACCAAGCAACGGCATCTGCGCGCCTGCCGCCGCACTCACATCGCCGATCACATGCTCGAGCGGTGCAATGCCGTGCACGATGATGCTGCCGCCAACCATGAACATCGCGGCCGTTCCCACGATCGACAGCGTCTTCATGAAGAACGGCGCAGCACGCAGGATCCACGCGCCGAACTTCTGCTTGAACTCCGCCCCTGAATCGCTGTCCGGCGTCTTGTGCAGTCGAAGGCCGAAGTCGTCAAGCTTGACGATGCCCGCCACCAATCCGTACACGATCACGGTCACGGCAATGGCGACGAAGCTCAGCGCGACGATCTGCGAACGCATGCTGGCCGTCGACATCGTCCCGAGCGAGATCACTATGATCTCGGCGGACAGAATGAAGTCGGTACGAATGGCGCCCTTGTTGCGATCCTTCTCGAGCGCCACAAGGTCGATTCCCGGGTTCGCCAGCGCTGCCACGCGCCCCGCTCGCCGCATGGCATGCTCGGGTTCGGGCTCGTGCAGCACCTTGTGCGCGACTTTCTCGAAGCCCTCGTAGCAGAGGAACAGTCCGCCTACCATCAGCAGCGGCAAGATCGCCTTCGGATAGAATGCGCTGATGAGCAGCGCCGCCGGCACGAGAATGAGCTTGTTGACGAACGAGCCCTTGGCCACCGCCCACACCACCGGCAGCTCGCGATCGGCCTTGAGCCCCGAGACCTGCTCGGCGTTCAGCGCCAGGTCGTCCCCCATGACTCCGCTGGTCTTTCTGGCCGCCACCTTGCTCAGCGTCGCGACATCATCGAGCAATGTGGTGATATCGTCGAACAGCGCGAGCAGGCTCGAGGCCATTGGTGCGGGGTTGGGGTAACGTACGTCGCGTGCCCTGAAGGCTATGCGGCTACTTCATTGCAGCAAGTGCAGGCATCACGCCGAATGGCCAAAGGCTCGCAGTTATACGTCCATCCGGCCGTATGGCCTGGTCTATCAGACTATTCAGCGGTCACCGATTCGTAGCCAGCCAGCTGACATGGGCATTCGTGCACGATGCAACCGACGACTCAGCACGGTCGAATGGCCAGATGGACCAAGCCATATGGCCATATGACCGTTTGAAGCGGCCAACGGCCATACGGCAACCGCTCCCGCTTCGCGTCAGCAATCACTTTCTGCCATATGGTTGACGCCGGCACGGAAGCGACGGAGCTTTGAAGACCGCGCGTCGGCTCACCGACTGCGCGCACCGCACCCTCCCCTTCGCTCTTGCCCGTGCACAACACCCCGCCCCTCAATCCGACGCCGTCGCCCGACGACGTGCTCGACCAGCTGCAGGCAGACCTGGCCGCCGCCGATCATAACGACGCCGCCACCGGACTCGACCGTCGACACTTCATGTTCTACAGCCTCGTCGCGGCGGCAGCTACCACGTTCGGTTCACGTGCCGCTCAGGCACAACGCATGATCGCCAGTGCCGGTTCGCCGTCGCTCGAGCGCGATGTGCGACGCGCGCTGCTCGCCCAGCAGGACGTTCCGCTGCTCGGCAACGGGGAAGCGCCGGCGCTGCAGTTCCAGCCGTATCCCGGCGGCACCGGCGCAGTGATGGAGAAGATCGCGCGCGAGCGTGGACGCGCGGCATTCGATCGTGCGGAGTTTCTCGTGGAGCCGTTCCGCGGCAGCGTGCCCACGTCCGACGAGGACATCGCGTTCCTGGCCGCGCATCGGCTCTCCGCGCTCATCAAGGAACGCAAGATCACGTCCGCGCGGCTCACCGACATTTATCTCACGCGACTCAAGCGCCTCAACCCGACGCTGCTCTGCGCTGTGACGATCATGGAAGAGCAGGCGCGCCGTGAAGCCGCACAGGCCGACGCGGAAATCGCGGCCGGTAACTATCGCGGTGCACTACATGGCCTGCCGTACGGCGTGAAGGACCTGTTCAACACCAAGGGAGTGCCCACCACATGGGGTGCACCCGACTTCAAGGACCGCATCATCGACGAAGACGCGGAAATTGTCGTGCGTCTTCGGAACGCCGGTGCAGTGCTCATTGCCAAGCTCGCCACCGGCCTGTTCGCGCAGAACGACCAGTGGTTCCGCGGGCGCACCAACAATCCGTGGAATCTCACACTCGGCTCGAGCGGCTCGTCCGCCGGCCCGGGCTCCGCGACGGCAGCCGCGTGCGTTGCATTCAGCATCGGCACCGAGACGCAGGGATCGATTGTCTCGCCAGCCATTCGATGCGGCATCAGCGCACTGCGTCCCACATTCGGACGCGTGAGCCGGAGCGGCGGCATGGTGCTCGCCTGGTCGCAGGATCGTGTCGGACCCATGTGCCGCACGGTGGAAGATTGCGCGATGATATTCAACGCGATTCATGGAGTCGACGAGACCGATCCGTCGACAGTCACCACGCCGTTTCAGTACGATCGCAATCTCAGCCTCACATCGCTGCGTATCGGCGTCGATCCGAACGCACCGAAAGAACTCGTGGACGGCCTGCGCGCACTCGGCGCGTCACCGCGCGATATTGGTGCGCGTCCAACCGTGCCCGGCATGGCCGGCGGTGGTCTCAACGTCGAGTACGCGGCAGCGTTCGACAGCTACGTACAGCGCAAGGCCAAAGAGATCGGACTCGATCTCGACAACCTGCCCGCACCTCCTACGGGTGGCGGCGCAGCTACGCCGGGAGCGCC
>JBGTFN010000589.1:0-27554 GCA_041747275.1 Gemmatimonadaceae bacterium
CTGGGCACGCCCATCGCGAAGGACGTCGGAGCGGCGGAGCGCGCACGCAGGCGTGCGAGTTCGACCTGATCGAGACGCGCACTCGCCGGACTGAGCAGCTTGCCCTTGTCGCCCCACCACAGCAGCACAGCGCCAACCACCAGGTTCAGGACCAGCAACGCGAGACTGAACGGCACGCCACGCGAGACGCCGAGGAAGTCCAGGAGCAGTGTGAAGGACGCGATGAGGATGATATATCCCAGTGCCAGCGGCAGCATGATGCCCCAGCCAAGCGTCATGAGCTGGTCGTAGCGGAAACGCGGCAGCGTCCAACGCACCCACATGAAGAGGAACAGGAATAAACCGGTCTTGAGGGCGAACGTGGCCAGCGTAGCCAGCGTCTTGAACACAGTGTACGGCGCGCTGTTGTCCCACGACGTGAAGGGAATGTCCCAACCGCCGAAGAACAGCGCTGCCATAAGCCCGCTCATCGTCGCCATGTTCGCGTACTCGGCGATGAAGAACATCGAGAACTTCATGCCGCTGTACTCGGTGTGATAACCGGCCACGAGTTCCGCCTCAGCCTCGGGGAGGTCGAACGGCAGGCGATTCGTTTCGGCGAACGCGGCGATGAGGAAGATGAACCAGCCAATGGAGAGCGACAGCACGTTCCACCCCATGCTCGCCTGCTGGTCGATGATCGCATTCAGCGACACGTTGCCGGCGAGCAGGAGAATCGGAATGGTGCTGAGTCCGAGCGCGATCTCGTACGAAACCATCTGCGCGCTCGATCGCAGAGAGCCGAGCAGGGCGTACTTGTTGTTCGAGCTCCATCCCGCGAGCACCAGACCGTACACGCCGAGCGAGGAGATGGCGAGCATGAACAGGTATCCCACAGGCAGCGAAGCCACTGACATGCTGATGAGGCCCCACGGCGTGGGCAATGGCGCGGCAAGCGGCAATACTGCCCAGGTGAGCATCGCGGGGACGAACGCCAGCATCGGAGCGATGATGAACAGCCACTTGTCTGCCTGCGCGGGACGCACCTCTTCCTTCATGAGGTTCTTGATACCGTCTGCAACGGGCTGCAGAATGCCGAACGGCCCCGCACGATTGGGACCGCGACGATCCTGAATCCAGGCTGACACTTTGCGTTCGGCGAGCGTTAGCAGGGCCACGCCCAGCATGTAGAGCGTGAACACCACCAGCATCTTGATCATGCTCGCCAGTGCGAACGTGTAGACGGACTCCGGCGCAACCTGCGAGTCCTGCCTTGGGAACCACGTCGCCAGGTCGAGCGCGAGTGGCGGTAACAAAATTGACGAGCTCATGCGTTGATCGCCTGTGCCGTCAGCCCACGCGATTCAGCATCCACCACCGCCAGTCCGCGCAGCGCAAGCTTCGCATGCGACAGTCCACTGAACGAGGCGTGCGTGTGCGAGAGCGCCGCGAACACCTCAGCGACGTGGTAGAAACTCCCGGCAGCGCCGAGTCGCTGCGCCAGGTCGCCGAGCACGAACCAGCTCGGTCGTGCGAGACCGGGGCCAGTACGCGCCTGCAGGAACCGCTGCACGCGTCCACGCAGGTTGGTGAAGGTACCTTCTTCTTCCGTGTAGTTGGTGATCGGAAGCGCGACGTTCACACGCGCAGCGACTGCAGCAGGCAGTGTGGTGCCCACATATACAACGACGCTCGCCCGCTCGATCATACTGCGCAACGCGTCCGACAACTCATCCTCGAGCGTGTCGTCGAGAATGAGCAGCGCTTCGTTTGCCTGCAATGCACCACGGTCAAACGGGTCGTCTCCAAGCTCGTGGTAGCCGAGCACTCGCGCTCCTGTCCCGTTCGCGGCACGTTCAGCGCGCAGCGACAGGTCTGCCACGCCTTCGAGCGGTGCTTCACCGCCGCGCTGTACGCGGAAGACGCCGGTGCCTCCCTGCTTCGCCATGATGCGCTCGGCCAGAAACAGCGCTTCATTGCTGCTATTGGCCGACGACAGCACCGTTACCGACTTGCCGGCGAGCGTCGCCGCCGCTGCATCGAGCGCGTCTTTCCAATCCACGTCCCGGAGTGCACCATCGACGCGCACCTGTGGCTGGTCGAGCCGGTCACGACGGTTCATCCAGCGGTAGTCACGGCGCCCCTGATCGCAAATATAGAAGTGATTGACTTCAGTATTTGATCGTGGCTTGAGCCGCACGACCGTGTTGTCGCGGGTCTCCATCGTGATGTTGCATCCCTGCGAGCAGCCCGTGCAGATGCTCGCGCTGCGGTCGAGTTCCCACGCGCGCGCCTTGTTCAGGAAGTCCTTGCTGAGCAGCGAGCCAACCGGGCACAGGTCCACCACGTTGCCGGCCCACACGTGCGTCAGGTCGTGTCCCTCTGCCTTGCCGATGAACGCGCGGTCGCCGCGCTCGGAGACATTCAGCACCGGATCATGCGCGACATCGTTCATGAAACGCACACACCGTGTACACAGAATGCACCGATTGGGCACGTACAGCACGTCGCCGCCGAAGTCCTCGACGGGATTGAAGCGCTTGGGCTCCTCGTGCCGTGAGGTGGCGCGGCCTTCCTGAAACGTGTAGTCCTGCAGCTCGCACTCACCCGACTGATCGCACACGGGACAGTCGAGCGGATGATTGATGAGCAGGAACTCGAGTACGCCCTTGCGCGCTTCCCGCGCCTTGTCGCTGTGCACCTGCACGACCTGGCCGTCCATGACGGAGGTCGCGCACGCGGGCGCGAGCTTGGGGAACTTCTCGACGTCCACGAGGCACATGCGGCACACGCCCGCCACCGGCAGTCCCGGGTGGTAACAATAGTGCGGGATGAGCACACCGACGGTCTTGGCCGCCTCGATGAGGTTGGTGCCTTCTGGCACCACCGTCGTGCGTCCCTCGATGGTGACGCTCACCATCTTCACCTCGCGCGCCTCACTCATGCCGCGACCGTGCGATTGGACGTGAGCAGCACCGGCACCACGCCGCGACTGTGGTCGGGACCGAGTTTGGCTTCGAACTCGTCGCGGAACTTCTTGAGCCCGGACACCACCGGTGTCGCGCAGGAATCGCTCAATACGCAGATGGTCTTGCCTGTCATGTTGTCCGCGATGGACAGCAGCGTATCGAAGTCGCGCGCGTTGCCTTGTCCGTCCGCGATGCGCTCGAGGATGCGTGTGGTCCACGCCGTACCTTCACGGCACTGCGAGCACTGCGCGCAGCTTTCGTGCGCGTAGAACCGTGCGAGACGCGCGATCTGCTTCACCATGTCCTGCCGGTCATCGAACACGATGACGCCGCCCGAGCCGAGCATCGTGCCGGCGTCCACCATGCCTTCGTAATCCATGAATGCGCCTTCCGCTTCTTCACGCGTAAGAATCGGCACCGACGAGCCGCCCGGAATGACCGCCTTGATCTCGCGGCCCGGCAGCGCACCACCGCACAACTCATTCAGGAACTCACCGAACGGAAAGCCCATCGTGACTTCGTAGTTGCCGGGCCGAGCGATGTTGCCGCACACGGAAAACAGCTTCGTGCCGCGGCTCCTCATGTTCTCATGCCGCCCCAACGTCTGGTACCATGACGCACCCTCACGCAGGATATGCGGCACGACGGCGAGCGTCTCCACGTTGTTGATCGTGGTGGGCTTGCCGAACAACCCGGACACCGCCGGAAAGGGCGGTTTGATGCGGGGATTGCCACGCCGACCCTCGAGCGAGTTCATCAACGCGGTTTCTTCGCCGCAGATGTACGCTCCTGCTCCACGATGCACGTGCACCTCGATGCGCTTGCCCGTTCCCATGGCGTTGTCACCGAGAATGCCTGCAGCGTACGCCTCGTCGACTGCAGCCTGCACGATGCGCAGTGGCTCGGCATACTCGCCGCGAATGTAGATGTACGCCGTGTCAGCGTAGATGGCATACGCACCGATCGCCACGCCCTCGATCAGCGCATGCGGCGTCCATCGCATGATCTCGCGGTCCTTGAACGTTCCCGGCTCAGATTCGTCGGCATTGCAGCAGAGATAGTGCTGCTTGCCGTCGGGCTTCATGAACGACCACTTGATGCCCGTCGGGAAGCCGGCGCCGCCACGACCGCGCAGCCCGGAATCCTTGATGCAGTTCTGGATTTCCACCGGGTCCATGCCCAGTGCCTTCTCGAGCGACGCGTAGCCGCCGCGCTCCCGCCAGCCCGCGAGCGAGCGTGCCTCAGGATCACCAAAATACTGCGACAGGATCGGTGTCTCACGATCGTGCGAGGAATGCGGAAAGCCCATCAGTCGTGCTCCGCCACGATCCGCGCCACCCGTTCAGGGGTCACGGATTCGATAAACTCATTGTTGATCATCACCGGCGTGGCGAATCCGCACGCGCCGAGGCATTCGACCTCGATCACCGTGAAGCGTCCGCCATCGGACGTGAGTCCGAGTTCGCCGCAGCCTGTATGTTCGAGAAACGCCTTCACGACATCTTCGGCGCCGCACACGTTGCACGGCGTCGTGGTGCACACCTGCACGAAGTGCTTTCCCACCGGATGCTGGTGATACATGGTGTAGAACGACAGCACGCCCTTCACATAAGCAGCCGTGAGATCGAGCACGCCCGCGACTTCTTCCACGGCGGCCTCGCTCACCCAGCCGTGCGTGTCCTGCACGATCCACAGCGCAGGCAGCAACGCGGCCATCTTCGTGGGATACCGGGACAGGATCACGTCGAGCTCATCACGGCGCGCATCGGTGAAGACCGGCACGTACGGTTCGTCGTGCTGGTGCTCAGGCGGACGCACCAACTGCCCGGCGCTTGGTCCGTAGGTCATCGGTCGATCTCTCCCATGACGATATCGATGCTGGCATTGATCGCGATGACGTCCGAAAGCAGATGACCCTCGACCATGCGCGGAATTGCCGACAGGTTCACGAACGCGGGAGGACGAATGCGCCACCGCACCGGCTTGCTCGTACCGTCGGATACCAGGTAGTAGCCCTTCTCGCCCTTGGGGCTTTCCACCGGAACATAGACTTCGCCGACAGGTGGACGCGGTCCTTCCATCACGAGCTTGAAATGATGGATCATGCTCTCCATCTGGCTTGTGGCGCGCGTCTTGGGCGGCAGGATCACACGTGGATCATCGACATTGAGCGGCCCGTCCGGCAGTCGCTGCACGGCCTGTTCGAGGATGCGGATGCTTTGGCGCATCTCCTCCACGCGCACGAGGTATCGATCGTACACATCCCCGGCCGTTCCCACGGCCACATCGAAGTCGTAGGTCTCGTAGTCGAGGTAGGGGAAGTCCTTGCGCACATCGTACGCCACACCGGAGGCGCGCAACATCGCACCCGACATGCCGCAGTTGATCGCCTCTTCCGCCGTGAGCGCGCCGATACCCACCGTGCGTCCCATCCAGATGCCGTTCTTCGACAGCATGCGGTCCGACTCGTCGAGCGTCTTCGGAAAGTTGCGGATGAACGCGTTGAGTCCGTCCATCCACCCGTCAGGCACCTCGGCTGCCATACCGCCCACGCGCGTGGCACTCGTGGTGAGGCGCGCCCCGACCCACGCTTCGAGCAGGTTGTACAGGTTCTCGCGCTCCTGATACAGCCACAGGAACGGCGTAAACGCACCGATATCGATGCACGTCGTGCCCATCCAGACCAGATGCGACATGATGCGCGAAAGCTCCATCGCGATCACGCGCAGCACGGTGCAGCGCGGCGTGATCTCGATGCCGAACAGACGCTCGCAGCCAAGCACGAACGCCACGTTGTTGCCGAGGGAGTTCAGGTAGTCTTCCCGGTCGGTCCACGGGATGATCTGATTGTACTGACGGTACTCACCGATCTTCTCGAAGCCGCAGTGCAGATACCCGATGTGCGGAACGCAGCGCACGACCGTCTCGCCGTCGAGCTCCAGCACCAGCCGCAGCACACCGTGCGTGGCCGGGTGCTGAGGGCCGATGTTGATCAGCATGTGATCGCCGTCGAGGTCGGGCTCAAACGGCGCCTCCACCGCGACCCTGCCACGCTCACGCACCGTGAGCGGCGCTCGAATGGGCTGCCCGAACGCATCGAGGCCCGCGGTACCGACGGCCATTTCGATGGTGCGCTTGCTCATCGCGCGCCACCTTCGTCGCTCTCGTCCATTGCGCTGGTCGGCGCCGGTCCACCCAGCGCACCGCGCAAGCGCTGCTTCATGTCTTCCGGCAGGTCGTTGAACGCTTCGGCCACCGACAGCTCGTTCATCGTGTAGTTACCTGACGAATCGATCGCGAGCGCCTGTGACAACTGTTCGGCGCGGCTGAAGCGGCCTCGCAGCGGAAAATCCTTGCGCAGCGGATGCCCCTCGCGATAGGTGTCCCACATCAGAATGCGCCGTAGATCGGGATGTCCGGCGAAGGTGATGCCGAACATGTCATAGCACTCACGCTCGATCCAATCCGCTGCCGCATACAGGTCGGTCACGCTCGGCACTTCCAGCGCGTCGCCCGGCTGCAACTCCACCTTGAGGCGCAGGAACCGCTGCCACGGTAGCGAACGCAGGTGCCACACCACCTCGATCGGCTGATCCCCGTCTCGGTACTCCACCGCGGTCACGTCCACAAGGTAGTTGTAGGCGTGCGCGGTGTCGTCACGGAGAAAACGAATGATCGGGTGCACCGATGCAGCGGTGACGAACACCGTCGTTTCGCCCCACATCACGTGCGAGCGAATCACACTGTGAGGGAACCGCGCACGCATCGCGGACACGCTCGGATTCTCGACCCCCCCCCGGTGCACGATCGCATGCGGAGTCGAGGGTGCCGGCAGTCCCGCCGCTTCGCGCGCACTACCCGGCATCGGGCTCTGGTATGGCGGCAACGACGCGCT
This sequence comes from Gemmatimonadaceae bacterium, assembly GCA_041747275.1. Lineage (GTDB taxonomy): Bacteria > Gemmatimonadota > Gemmatimonadetes > Gemmatimonadales > Gemmatimonadaceae > JAABRT01. Next base: position 6,844 of record JBGTFN010000589.1, read on the forward strand.
CACGGGGCGCTGCGTGTCTGGTGTACCGAGTTGCCAAACGGCTCCGACAACTCATCAATGCGCGACGGCGAGATGTACAGATGGCTCGTCGGATCCGGCTCGATTTCCCTGCGGATGCTCTTGTCGCTCAGGCGTTCCGTCTGCACCTTCTTGTGCAGCATCATGATCCCGAACATCAACGCCTCGGGCCGTGGCGGACAGCCTGGCACGTACACATCCACTGGAATGATCGTGTCGATACCCTGCACCACGGCGTAGTTGTCGAACATGCCGCCCGTGCTCGCGCAGGCGCCCATCGAGATCACCCACTTGGGCTGCGGCATCTGCTGATAAATGCGGCGTATGACCGGTGCCAGCTTGAACGGCACGCGGCCGGCGCAGATCAGCACGTCCGCCTGTCGCGGTGAGAAGCTGAGACGCTCCATGCCGAAGCGCGCGAGGTCATAACGACTTGCAGCAGAAGCCATGAATTCGATTGCGCAGCACGCGGTGCCAAACGGCATCGGCCACATGGACGAGCTGCGCGCCCAGTTCACCAGAAAGTCGAGCCGCGTGGCAACCCAGCTGTCCTGCGACGAACCGTCAGGCGACGCGGGCAGCGGCGACCGCACCGGCGTTCCGCCAGCGTCGTCGACCCGCGTGATCAGTCCCACGCAAGACCTCCCTTCTTCCACACGTAGATGTAGCCGACCAGCAGGATTCCCGCAAAGACAAGCATCTCACCCAGTCCGAAGAACGAGAGTTGCCCGCTGGGACACACCTGATCAACCAAGGGTACCGCGCACGACAGCTGCTGATAGTGCACGCCCCACGGGATCATGAACACCGTCTCAATATCGAACACGATGAACAGCATCGCGACGAGATAGAACTTGACCGAGAACCGGTCGCGCGCATCGCCGAGCGGTGCCATCCCGGACTCGTACGGCTGCTTCTTGATGGGTGTGGGCGTCGAGCGCGTGACGAGTTCCCCGAGGCCAATGATGATGACCGCGTTGACGGCCGCAAAGCCGAGCAAAAGCAGAACCGGGAGATATTCGCGCAGCATGCCGATGGCAAAGGAACACTTTGTGAATCAATTCACATGGAAGAATATCGGAAGCTAGCAAGCGGACCATCAGCACTCAATGCAGGTCGAATAGTGCCAATCGGGCTGGACTTGGCACGCGTGACACCTCGGGGGTAACTTGGCCGCCGATGCCTGCGCCGCCCTCGGGCGCGCGCGCTGCCTTCCCGCCTTTTTGCCACACACTCCCGATGGGGCTCAAGAACGACCGCTGGATCACCCAGATGGCCCGCGAGCACGGCATGATCGAGCCGTTCGCCGAACGCCAGGTCCGCCATGTCGAGGGCGCCGCCTCCGTGATTTCCTATGGCGTCAGCTCGTACGGCTACGATATGCGCGTCAGCCATGAGTTTCGCATCTTCACCAACGTGCTCAGCAGTATCGTCGACCCCAAGGCGTTCGATCCGAAGTCGTTCGTGGAGTACGAAGGCGATGTCTGCATCGTGCCGCCCAATTCCTTCGCGCTCTCGCGAAGTGTCGAGTATTTCCGGATTCCGCGCAATGTGCTGACGCTCACCGTCGGCAAGAGCACCTACGCGCGCTGCGGCATCATCACCAACGTGACACCCTTCGAGCCGGAGTGGGAAGGCTACGTCACGCTCGAGATTTCGAACACCACGCCGCTACCAGCCAAGATCTATGCGAATGAGGGCATCGCGCAGGTCTGCTTCTTCGAGGGCGACGAGCCGCCCGATGTGAGCTACGGCGACAAAAAGGGCAAGTATCAGGGTCAGACCGGTGTGACGCTGCCGAGACTGTAGGGCGCTCTCGACAGTCGACGCGGGCACACTGCCACGAGGCCATGGCTCGGCAGCCGGGGTTTCATGCGGTTTCGGCTACGGAACGCGAGGGTCGCTGCCGACACTCTTAGCGACCCAGTCTTGCCAGACCGCTACGCGCCCCTTTGCTCATGACTTCGCTACCTGTACTTGCTGCGCCGCCTGCGCCGCCAACGGTGGCGTCTGATGTCGCTGATCACGCCGGTAACGCCGGTGACGCCGGTGTCTCCGATTCCCGATCGCGGCGGCCCTGCGGTCGCTGCGAGCAGTTGCCGGTCAGCGCGATGTCAGGTGATCTGTACTGCTGGTTTCCGGCGACCCACGTAGCTGGCAAGGCGCGGGCAATCTTTCGCACGCTTGGCATTGACGGACGCTCGGTTGTTGGCGGCGGTTTGATGTTCGGCTTTGTGGAAGCGCAGCGGGAGCAGGTGGCGGCGGCGCTGGAATCCGGACTCTCCGCCGTTGAGCGTGAGGGTACGCGAGCACTGTTGTGCGACAGGGATGTCGCTCCGCAACCTGAAGACCTCGCCCGCGTCGAGCCCCTCTCGCGACTGGTCGTGCGTGTTCGCAGCGGATGGTTGCTCTCCATGATGCAGGAGCGTCGGATCACCTCGCACTTCCAGCCGATCGTGCACGCCAACGACCCGACGCACGTGTACGGACACGAGGCGCTCTTGCGTGGAGTGACGGCCGAGGGTGCGATGGTGGCCCCGTATCAGCTGTTCGAGACGGCGCGGGGCGCAGGGCTGATGTTCCAGCTCGACCTCGCCGCGCGGCGCTCCGCAATCGCGTGCGCGGCGTCGCATGGCCTGCAGGGCAAGCTGTTCGTGAACTTCGCGCCGACCGCGATCTACGATCCGGCCTCGTGCCTGCGCAGCACGGTTGCCGCGATCGACACGGCCGGTATCGCGCGCAGCGATGTGGTATTCGAGATCGTGGAAACCGAACGCGCACACGATCCGGCACAGCTGCGCCGCATCCTCGACTACTATCGCGGCGCCGGCTTTCGCATTGCGCTCGACGATGTCGGTTCGGGCTACTCGTCGCTCAACCTCATTCACCTGCTCCGCCCCGACGTGCTCAAGCTCGACTTGGAGCTGGTACGCGGCGTGGATGCAGATCCATACAAGGCGCGCATCGCGGCGAACCTGCTGGACGTGGCGACGTCGCTTGGCATCGATGCGCTGGCCGAAGGCATCGAGACACAGGGAGAACTGGAATGGGTGCGCGAGCACGGCGCCAGGTACGTGCAAGGCTACCTGATCGCGAAGCCGGGCCCGTCGCCTACCAGATAGCGCTCACGCCGCTGAGGCGAGCGATCTCCGGGTCGCGGGTGAGCAGCGGCAGCCCAAGGTGCTGCGCAGTGGCGGCAATCAGGCGATCGCCGCGTTCCGGAATGTCGAAGAGCGTGTAAGATCGCACCACCACCGCCGCGTCGAGCGGTACCACGCGATAACGCGACGGGGTGTTCTCGAGGCGCTGCAAGAACACGTCGAACGGCTCGCCGAGCGTGAAGACGCCCCGTTTGATCGCCTCACTCAGCTCCACCAGCACGACGGCCGGAACGTGTGCCACAGCATCGCCCTCGTCTACGCGTTCCACGAACCTGCGGGCCGAACGACCGAGCGATCGCATGCGCCCCGCCATCCACCAGATGAGCGCATGCGTATCGATGACGGCGTGCCGTGGCGATGGGGTTCCCATCATTCTGCGGAACGCTTTCTACGTTTTGCCGCCGCTCCGGCCGCGACGGCGTCTGACTTCTCTGCCACCCGATCAAGTCGCTGATCTGAGGGTGCGCGCAAACCACGCTGCAGCGCGCGCTCCTTGTAATCAACCGAGCGGGATTGCTGTGCACGAGCCGCCGCCAGATCCGGCAGCAGTTCCTCCTCTGTGACCCTCAGGTCTCCCAGGCCCGCCAGCGGCCGCACTACGGGCGCCACACGTGCACGCAGCTCAGCCAGTTCCGCGTGCAGCCGACTCACTTCGGAGGCACGCATCAGCAGCAGGTCGTCCGGCTGGCTGCGATGCGTAAGCCGCACGTGATCCACCTCGCCCGAGAGTACCTCCTCGGCGAGCCGGAAGAGCTGGGCCCTGGCCTCGGTAAGTGGCAGAACCGGCGAGGTGTTGTTGTGCACGAAGACCCCCTGAAAACGGCTGCGACGTCACTGTCGCAGAACGTACATGTATATGTACCTTTCAGGGAAAGCATGTCAAGGGCGCCAGATTGCCGACCGTACCATTGCCTTGCCGGCTCACCCCGCCCCGACCGTCTCCTTCGGCTCTACGTATCGTGCCGATGCCAGCGCATAATCGCGATTCATGCGCTTGATGACATCGATGGAGATCTCCTTCGGACACGCTTCCTGGCACTCGCCGGTGAGCGTGCAGTGTCCGAAGCCCTCGAGGTCCATCTGATCCACCATTGCGAGCGCGCGGCGATCGCGCTCGGGCTGACCCTGGGGTAGCAGGCCGAGATGCGTGATCTTCGCGCCGGTGAAGAGCGAGGCTGATGCGTTTGGACATGCGGCGACACACGCGCCGCAGCCGATGCACGCGGCCGCGTCCATCGATTCATCGACGGTTTCCTTTCCGATCAGAATCTCGTTGGCGTCGCGTGCGCCACCGGTGTTCACGGATACGTAGCCGCCGGCCTGGATGATGCGATCGAACGAACTGCGGTCGACGACCAGATCCTTGACCATGGGAAACGCCTTGGCGCGCCACGGCTCCACCCAGATCGCATCCCCATCTTTGAACGCGCGCATGTGCAGCTGGCATGTCGCGGCGCCTCGCCACGGACCGTGCGCGACACCATTGATCATCAGCGCACACGAACCGCAGATGCCCTCTCGGCAATCGTGTGAGAACTCGATCGGCTCCTTGCCTTCCATGGCGAGCTTCTCGTTGAGCACATCCAGCATTTCGAGAAACGACATGTCGACTTCGACACCATCGAGCGCATGTGTCTCGAGCTTGCCGGCGGCCGAGGGGCCGTTCTGTCGCCATACGTGCAGGGTGAGTCGCATTACTTGTAGCTCCGGGTGGCCATCTTCACGTTCTCGTACTTCAGCGGTTCCTTGTGGAGACGTTGCGGCTGTCCGTCACCAATCCACTCCCACGCCGCGACATACGCGAACTCATCGTCGTTGCGCTTGGCCTCGCCGTCTTCCTGATGCTCCACGCGGAAGTGCCCGCCGCACGACTCCTCGCGGTGCAGCGCGTCGCGGCACATGAGTTCACCAAGCTCGATGAAGTCGGCGACACGACCGGCCTTCTCGAGTGACTGGTTGAGTGATGCGCCGCTGCCAGGTACGTTCACGTTCTGCCAGAACTCTTCGCGCAACCTCGGAATCTGCTCAAGCGCGAGTGTCAGGCCTTCCCGCGTACGCGCCATGCCGCAGTGATCCCACAGGATCTTGCCCAGTTCCTTGTGGAACGAGTCGACCGTGCGCTTGCCCTTGATGTTGAGCAGGCGATTGGTCTGCGCCTTGACTGCATTGACGGCATCGGTGAAGGCGGGATGCTTGTCGACGTCCACCGTCTCTGGCTTCACACCCGCCAGATAGTTGCCGATGGTGTACGGCAGCACGAAGTAGCCATCGGCGAGTCCCTGCATGAGCGCCGACGCACCGAGTCGGTTCGCACCGTGGTCGGAAAAGTTGGCTTCACCGATGACATGCAGTCCCGGCACGGTGCTCATGAGATTGTAGTCCACCCAGGTGCCGCCCATCGTGTAGTGCACGGCCGGATAGATGCGCATGGGCACCTGATACGGATTTTCGTCCGTGATGCGCTGGTACATGTCGAACAGGTTTCCATAGCGCTCGGCAATGGTCTTCTGTCCAAGACGCTTGATCGAATCGGCGAAATCGAGATAGACGCCAAGACCGCCGGGTCCCACGCCGCGCCCGTCATCACACGCTTCCTTGGCCGCACGCGACGCAATGTCACGCGGTGCGAGGTTGCCGAAGCTCGGATACTTGCGCTCGAGATAGTAGTCGCGCTCGACTTCCGGGATCTGAGCGGCCGGACGGTTGTCTCCCTGCTTCTTCGGCACCCACACGCGACCGTCGTTGCGCAGCGACTCCGACATGAGCGTGAGCTTGGACTGATGCTCACCGCTTACCGGAATGCAGGTGGGATGAATCTGCGTGTAGCACGGGTTGGCAAACGCCGCGCCCTTCTTGTGTGCGCGCCACGACGCCGTGACGTTGCTGTACATCGCATTCGTGCTCAGAAAGAACACGTTGCCGTAGCCGCCAGTCGCCAGCACGACCGCGTCGGCGGCATGAGCGTTAATGTCGCCATTCACCAGATCGCGAACGACAATTCCTCGTGCACGACCTTCATGCACGACAACATCGAGCATTTCGGACTTGGTGTACATCTTCACCTTGCCAAGCGCGATCTGCCGCTCCAGCGCCTGGTACGCACCGATCAGCAACTGCTGTCCGGTCTGCCCGCGCGCGTAGAACGTGCGCGAAACCTGCGCACCGCCGAAGGAACGATTGGCGAGCAGTCCGCCGTACTCGCGCGCAAACGGCACGCCCTGCGCCACGCACTGGTCGATGATGTTCACCGACACCTGCGCAAGGCGATACACGTTGGCCTCGCGCGCGCGGAAGTCACCGCCCTTGACGGTATCGTAGAACAGGCGCTGAATTGAATCGCCATCGTTCTGGTAGTTCTTCGCCGCATTAATGCCGCCCTGCGCCGCGATGGAGTGCGCGCGTCTCGGCGAATCGTGAAACACGAAGCACGAAACGTTGTAACCGAGTTCGGCCATCGTGGCCGCAGCACTGGCGCCGGCCAGACCGGCGCCCACCACGATCACTTCATATTTCCGCTTGTTGGCCGGATTGACGAGCTTCATGTCGAAGCGGTACTTGTCCCACTTCTCGTCGATCGGACCTGCGGGAATGTTGCTGTTGAGTTCGATCATCTCAGTGTGCCCCGGCCGTCACGGGCGAGGGCTCGTAGGGGAAAGCGCCCGCGAGCACGGCGATTGGAATCACCGCAAAGCCCGCAGCGACCACGATGGCGATCACGACTGCCACGCGACGCTTGAGCGGATGCTGCGTGGGGCGCGCAACGCCGAGCGTGCGTACCACCGCCCATGATCCGTGGTAGAGGTGCAGTCCGAGCGCCGCCATTGAGATGATGTAGAAGCCGGCGATGAGCGGATTGGAGAGACCGTTGCGCAGGTTGTTGTACGGATCGAGGTGCACGAAGTCCGGCACGCCGACCCAACCAAGGGTGATCTGCGCAATGTGAAAGATGATGAACACGAGCAGCAGCACCCCGCCCCACCGGATGGTGCGCGCAGCAAGGGTGGTGACCTGCGGTTCGAGTTTGGCGTACCCCTGCGGGCGCGCAGCGCGGGAGCGCATTGTGAGCTGCCAGGCCGCAAGTGCGTGAAGCACTACGGCCGCAACGAGCACCGCGCGCACCAGATACAGCACGGGCATGCTGGTGCGCAGCAGCAGCGCGTATTCGTGCATCGCGCCTGCGCCCTTGAACATCAGGAAGTTGCCGGACATGTGTCCGATCACGAACAGGATACCGATGATGCCTGTCACGGCCATCACGACCTTCTTGCCGATCGTGCTGTCCCAAAACCGAGCGAGATGTGCCATGTATCTGGTGGTGGGCCCGGGTGGGCCCGCTCGCGCGAGGCCCGGGCCGGTGAGCACTACATCAGATCAGAACTTGAGCGTGGACATCGGTTCCCGAACGGCCGCGGCGCTCTTCTCGAGTGCGGCACGCTCGCTTTCGGTGAGTTCGACTTCGAGAATCTGCTCGAGGCCGTTGCGTCCAAGCTTGCAGGGCACTCCAAGAAAAAGTCCCGACATCCCGTACTCGCCTTCGAGCCACGCCGCACACGGCAGGATGCGCTTGCGGTCACGCACGATCGCATCGACCATCTCCACCGCTCCACTGGATGGCGCGTAGTACGCCGAGCCGGTCTTGAGGTACTTGACGATCTCGGCGCCGCCATCACGTGCGCGCTGCACGATGGCCGCAAGCTGCTCTTCACCCATCAGCTGGCGAATCGGGATGCCGGCAACCGTCGTGTACGAAACGAGTGGCACCATGGTGTCACCATGTCCGCCGAGCACCATCGCCTGGATATCCTGCACCGACACGTCGAGTGCTTCGGCGAGGAAGGAACGATAGCGCGCCGTATCGAGCACGCCCGCCATGCCGATCACGCGCTCGCGCGGGAAACCGGTGACGTGTTTGGCCACATGGCACATCACGTCGAGCGGGTTCGACACGACGATCACGATTGCGTCGGGTGACGTGTTCTTCACGTGCTCACACACCGACTTGACGATGCTCGCGTTCGTGTTGAGCAGGTCATCGCGCGTCATGCCGGGCTTGCGTGCGATGCCGGCGGTAATCACCACGATATCGGAGCCGGCCGTTTCGTCGTATCCGTTGGTGCCGATCACACGCGTATCGAACAGCTCGACCGGTGCGGATTCCCACTGATCGAGCGCCTTGCCCTGTGGGATGCCCTCTGCGACGTCCACCATGACGACGGTGCGGCTGAGCGACTTCTCGGCGATACGCTGGGCCGTGGTCGCGCCGACATTGCCCGCGCCGACGACGGTGATCTTGTTGACCATGAGGAGTAAGTCCGTGTTGGATACTGAGTTGATACCGGGGTGGTTAACAAGCTGAACTTAGGGACGTGCGCGTGGTGCAGCAATTGTACCGAGCATCCAAACGGGTCGTTGGCTGCTTGTGGGTGCGCCTGAAAGCCTGATGCCGATCAGGCAAATAGCTGCGGTTCTTCGCACATTCGGCCTTATGGCTTGGTCTATCAGGCCATTCAGCCGTGACGATTCGCACGAGGGCGAGCAGATCAGATGGCTGCGTTCTCTCCGCGAGCCATACGGCCCTATGGCACGTTTACCTGCGCGCCGGATGGCCAACGGCCCTATGGCTGCGGCGGTGCCGAGGAGCTAGCCGCCGACCTGACTCAGCGCCCGAAGGCCACCGACCTGCATCTGCAGCAACTGGTGCTCCTTGGGCTTCTCGGCCAGCGCCTTGCGAAACAGCGGCTCCAGTGACGCGCCACTGCGCACCGCATTGCGCAGCAGCACCTCATGGTCACCAAACAGGCACGTGCGCAGCCGGCCGTCAGCGGTCAGGCGCACACGGTTGCATGATTCGCAGTACGTGTGCGTCATCGGCGTGATCACGCCGATCGTGCCTGCGCCTCCGTCGAGCCGATAGTATCGTGCCGGGCCGTTGCCGCGCGCCGGACCCTCGTCGTCGGAGAGCGCGCCGATATCCGAAATGCGATCGAGCACTTCCGAAGTAGGCACCACATGATCCCACGTCAGCTCACGCAAGTCGCCCACAGGCATGAGCTCGATGAACCTGATGTGCCACGGGTTGTCGCGGGTAAGTGCGGCAAAGTCAGCGATCTCGTCGTCATTGCGTCCACGCATGACCACGACGTTGATCTTGACCGGCGCCAGTCCAGCGTTGGAGGCAGCGCGCGCGGCGGCGACAAGGTCGAACCCAAGATCTCGACGTGCGATCTCGCGCACGCGATCAGCGCGCAGCGAGTCCGCGCTGATGTTCACGCGATCGAGTCCGGCCTGCACGAGTGACTCCGCCATCTGCGGCAGCTTCACACCGTTGGTGGAGAGCGCAATGTCTTCAATGTCGGGCACGGCGCGCAGCATGCGCACAAGCGTTTCGAGCTCGGGCCTGATGGTGGGTTCACCGCCGGTGAGCCGAAGGCGACGCAAGCCGAGCGGCGCGAGCTGGCGAACGATCTCGGTGATCTCTTCGTAGCGCAGGATCTCCGTCTTGGGCAGCCATGGCAGACCTTCGAGCGGCATGCAGTACACGCAGCGGAAGTTGCAGCGATCGGTGACCGAGATGCGCAGATACTCGATACCGCGACCGAACTGATCGCGCAGGGTGACGGGCGCGTTCTCCACGGCTGAAGCACGCGGCGTGACAGGCGCCTCGCTCACGACTGGCTCGCCATCGGTGCTGCGGAGTTCGTGGGATCCACCCATGTCCATTCACCGTCCACGTAGTGCTCGCGTTTCCAGATGGGCACACGCGCCTTGAGCGATTCGATAGCGCGTCGCATCGCGTCGGCCGACGGCGCGCGGCGTGCGTGTGCGCAGGCGATAGCCACACTTACATCGCCCACTTGCAGCGTGCCCAGCCGATGAATCATTGCGATGCGCAAACCGGGCCATTCCTCGACGAGCTCGTCGGCGATGCCCTGCATCTCGCGCACCGCCATCGGTTCGTACCCTTCGTAATCGATTCCGGTGACCGGCCGGTGATCGTTCACTTCGCGTACGGTGCCGAGAAAAGTGGAAATGGCACCCACGCGGGCATGCGAGACGGCGGCGATCAGGGCGGCGACGTCGATGGGCTCGTGCGTAATCGCCACGAGCGGCAGCGTGGCCGGCTGACCTGTCATCCGCCGGCCACCGGCGGAATGAGGGCGACTTCGTCGCCTGCGCTCACGCGCGCATCAGGCTTCGCGTACGCGTGATTCACTGCAACCAGTGGCCTGGCGGGCAACTTCTCTCCGCCCGGAATCGATCGCATGGCGAGCACCACATCCGCCACGGTGCACGGCATGGTCACGGGTACCGCCACGGTGCGCGCGCCGAAGGCATCGGCGTAGGAAGCGAAGAGCAGGACGGGGAGCGTCATACGCTCACCGCTGGTCGAACTCTCCGCGCGGACCGCTCAGGCGCTGCTGTGCCGCTTCTACAGCCGCCTTTTCGGCGGCTTCGAGTGCTTCATCCGCGTCGGCGACGAGCGTGCGCAGCTCCTTGGACGGCTTGAAGACGGGCACTGGACGAGCCGACACCTCGACCGGCGAGCCGGTACGCGGGTTGCGCGCCATGCGCGTCTTCCGCTGGCGGATCTTGAAGGTCCCGAAGCCCCTTACCTCTATGTTCTTCTGCTCGGCGAGGGCGTCCTTGATGGCATCGAGAAAGGCGTCGACGACACGAGCGCAGTCTTTCTTTGAAATCGTCGGACCAGCGGTCCGAGCGATGCGCGCCGTGACGTTTTCCACCAAATCGGCTTTCGTCATGAGCTCTTCCAGAGGGCAGCGCGCCTACAGAGCAGCAGCGCGGGAGGCGAGTCGAGCGGGGGGAGAACAACGTGCCCGATCGCCCGGGAGAAGCGAACCTACGGCTTCAGCTCGCCGCAGTCAAGTACTTGGGGCGCAAGCAGTTGTGGCGATTACACGCGAGCCGACTTCAACGCGTCGAGAAACTCGTTGAAGTGCGGAATCGCGTCGTGCGGCCCCGGCGCCGCTTCGGGGTGATACTGCACCCCGAATATGGGCAGCGAGCGGTGCCTCAAGCCCTCGATCGTACCGTCATTCAGATTGACGTGCGTGACCTCGAGTTCCTCGGCGCCCGTCACACCCTCGGCCTCGGAGCCAGCAACGGCGAAGCCATGATTCTGCGACGTGATGAGCACCTTACCGCTCATCAGGTCCTTGACGGGCTGATTCCCGCCCCGGTGCCCGAACGGCATCTTCGACGTGTGTCCGCCGAAGGACAAGCCGAGCAGCTGGTGGCCAAGGCAAATGCCGAACATCGGCGTGCCCTGCTCGGCCAGCGACTTGATCGTCGGCGGCGCGTACGTCACGGCCTCGGGGTCGCCAGGACCATTCGAGAGGAAGACGCCGTCTGGCTCGAGAGCCAGAACAGCTTCGGCCGACGTGTTCGACGGCACCACTGTGACGCGTACGCCGTGCTGATCGAACAGCCGCAGGATATTGCGCTTGACGCCGTAGTCGATGGCGACCACGTGATACGGATTCTGCGCGTTGCCCCACGCATATGGCTCGCGAGTGCTCACTACCGAAGCGAGGTCGAGGCCGACCATCGACGGGCAACCGCCAAGCGCGGCGAGTACCTCTGCACTCGGCGTGGTTCCCGCCGCAATGACACCGCGCATTACACCCGCTGATCTCAGGTGCATCGCCAGGCGGCGGGTGTCCACACCTGTGAGTGCCGGAATGGACGCCTCGGCGAGCCAATCCTGCAGGGATCCCGTGGCGCGCCAGTTGGAATAGGTGCGTGAGAGTTCACGCACGACGACGCCGGCAACCTGTGGGCGCGCCGATTCCGGATCTTCGGTGTTGACGCCGTAGTTGCCGATCATGGGCGAGGTCATCACCACGATCTGTGCGTTGTACGACGGATCGCTGAACACTTCCTGATAGCCGGTCATGTTCGTGGTGAACACAACTTCAGCGACCGTTGCAGTGGCCGGTCCGACGAGTCGTCCGAGAAAAAGGGTTCCGTCCTCTAGGAGGAGGAACCCTTCGGGAGGCAGCGTGCCCACCGGATCTCTTCGCGTCAGTTGTTGGGCGTCGGCGCCGGCGGCTCTGCCGCGGGCGGAGCTTCCAGCGGCAACGCGGGTGCAGCGCCGCTTGGAGCGACCGGAGCCTGCGACTCAGCGGGCGCGGAGAGGCGATCGAGCACCGAGGTGGGCACAGCCGAGCGCGCGGACATGAGCTGCAGCACGAACGCCAGGAACAGGAAGATGCCGCCGCACCACCACGAGAGCTTGGTGAGCAGATTGCCCGCCTGTCGCGTGCCCATGAACGAATCGGACGACGAACTTGCGCCACCGAAGCTGGCCGCGAGGCCACCGCCCTTGCCGGCCTGCAGGAGAATCACGACGCTGAGCAGGAGCGCGTCGAGAATGAGAAGCGTAAGGAGCAGCGTGTACATGGGACGGGATCGGGAAACAGGACGGGCGACCGCGAGCGCCAGGTGACGCGTGCCCGCACGAGAACGCCCTCAGCCTTGAAAGCTGACAGCTTTGTGGGGTGTTTCGCAAGGGCGAAGCCGTGCATTGCCAAGCGGTTGCCGCCTGATCGATCGTCAGCGCTGGAACTCATTCCGCGTGATCGCACTCCACCCATCCGCATCCAGACTCGCTCCACCAACCAGAAGTCCGTCCACATCGGGCGCGGAAAGCAGCGCCTCGGCATTGCCACGATTCACCGAGCCTCCGTAGCAGATCGGCACAGCGCCGGCCCTGCTGCCGAGTCGGGCGCGCAGCGCATCGCGCAGGACCGCGTGAATGGCCGATGCGTCTTGCGGTGTCGCAGTGCGACCCGTACCGATCGCCCACACGGGTTCGTATGCGAGGGTAATCGCACCGAGTTCGGCGGCAGTGAGCTGTGCAACACCCGCTTCGAACTGTCGACGCACGACCTGCTCGGTAGTGCCTGCCTCGCGCTCGTCGAGTTGCTCTCCGACGCAGAGCATCGGCACCAGATGCGCGTCAACGGCCAAGCGCATCTTGCGTGCAGTGGACTCATCGCTCTCGCCGAATACGTGACGCCGCTCCGAATGTCCGATCAGCACCGCCCGAGCGCCTGCGTCACGTGCCATCGAAACGGAGTTTTCTCCCGTGTACGCACCGTGCGATTCAGAGTGCACGTTCTGCACGCCCACGATCACATCCGCGCGTTCGTGCAAGGTGTCCACCACTGCCGCGAGAGACAACGCGGATGGAAAGAACATGAGCGTACGATCAGTCTGCCGGGGCGTCTGCCGCAGGAAACGCTGCATGAATGCCCGCGCATCGGTTGGGCCGTGGTTGAGCTTCCAGTTGGCCGCAAAAATGGGTGTGCGCAGCACGTATTACTCCTGATCGAGCGCGGCGACTCCGGGAAGCGTCTTGCCTTCCAGAAACTCGAGTGACGCGCCGCCACCTGTAGAAATGTGAGTGAGTCGCGATTCGAGCCCGGCTTCGGCGATGGCCGCAGCTGAGTCGCCACCGCCGACAATGGTGGTGGCACCGCGATCGGTTGCATGCGCCATGGCGTCGGCAATCGCGCGCGTGCCCTTGTCGAACGGTGGCTGTTCGAAGACACCCATCGGGCCGTTCCACAACACCGTCTTCGCGCGCTCGACTTCGGCGGCGTACTGACGAATCGACTCCGGGCCAATGTCAAACATCGCTTCGCTCGCGACAATGGATTCCCGAGACACGACGTGCGCACGTGACGCATCCTTCATGCTCGGCGCAACCATCGCGTCAGTCGGCAGGCGCAACTTGTTTCCGGCGCGATCGAGCAGATCACGCGCCATGTCCACGCGGTCTTCCTCCACGAGTGACGAACCGGTCTCGAGTCCCATCGCGCGGAAGAAGGTGCACGCCATCGCACCGCCGATGAGCAGGCGATCCACCTTGGGTAGCAGCGCCTGGATGACATCGATCTTGCCCGAGATCTTGCTGCCGCCGAGTACTGCCACGAACGGGTGATCCGGCGACTCGAGGGCGTCGCCGAGGAAAGTGAGTTCGCGTTCCAGGAGCAGTCCGGCAACGGCCGGTCGCACGTGCTGTGTGACGCCGGCTGTGCTGGCGTGTGCGCGATGGGCGGCGCCGAACGCATCGTTCACGAACACATCGCCGAGTTCGCCGAGTTGCTTTGCATACTCGTCGTCGTTGGCCTCTTCACCCGCGTGGAAGCGCGTGTTCTCCAACAACAGGACGCTACCTGATTCCAGCGCGTTCGTGGCGGCGACCGCTTCACTGCCCACGGTTTGGGCAAGAAAGGTGACCGGCCGCGGCGCGAGCGCGATCCTGAGCCGCTCCGCAACGGGCTTGAGCGAATACTTCGAATCTGGCGCGCCCTTGGGACGGCCAAAGTGCGAAAGCAGAACAACCTTCGCCCCGCGATCGGCTAATGCATTGATTGTGGGGAGCGCGGCCAAAATGCGGGTGGCGTCGGACACATGCCCCTGGTCGTCGAGCGGTACGTTGAAGTCGACGCGCACCAGCACGCGCCGTCCCTCGACTTCAGCATCGGTCAGTCGCCGGATGGTGCGTGCGGTCATATGCGAGGCGCGGTCAGAGACGCGCGCCGACGAAGCGCAGCAGGTCGACGCAGCGGCTGCTATAGCCCCACTCGTTGTCGTACCAGCCGGAGATCTTGACAAGCGTGCCGTTGATGACGGTGGTGCTCAGTGCGTCGAGCGTGCATGACGCGGGATTGCCGATGTAGTCCACGGAGACGAGCGGCACTTCGCTGTAGTCGAGCACGCCTTCGAGTGGGCCGGATTCCGACGCCGACTTGAACGCCGCATTGACCTCGGCCACCGTGACCGCACGCTCTACAACGCACGTGAGATCGGTGAGCGACACATCAGGCGTGGGCACACGGACTGCGATGCCGTCGATCAATCCCTTCACTTCAGGAATCACGAGTGCAGTCGCCTTCGCGGCGCCCGTGGTCGTCGGAATCATGGAGATTGCAGCAGCGCGCGCGCGACGCAGATCCTTGTGCGGCAGGTCGAGAATGCTCTGGTCGTTGGTGTAGCTGTGAATGGTGACCATGCTGCCGTGCACGAAGCCGAATGCATCACGGATGACCTTGACCATTGGCACCAGACAGTTCGTCGTGCACGATGCGTTCGAGATGATATGGTGCGCCGCGGTGTCGTACTTGTCGCTGTTGACACCCATCACGATGGTGATGTCTTCATCCGTGGCCGGCGCGGAAATGATGACCTTCTTTGCGCCCGCTTCCATGTGCTTCCTTGCATCAGCGGCCTTGGTAAAACGACCGGTCGCCTCCAGCACGATGTCGACACCCAGATCCTTCCAGGGGAGCTTGCCGGGTTCACGCTCGGCCAGCACCTGAATGCGATCGCCATCGACGGTAATGCTGTCCGCATCGGACGACACCTGGCCGTCGAATGTGCCGTGCACCGAGTCGTACTTGAAGAGGTGCGCGAGCGTCTTCGTATCCGTGAGGTCGTTGATGGCGACGAAGTCGAGGTCTGCGACGCCCTCCTGCTTGGCGGCGCGAAGCACCTGACGCCCGATGCGGCCGAAGCCGTTAATGCCGACGCGAATGGCCATGGAATTCAGTCCGGATCAGAAACGTGGGACGACCGATCGCCCGAATCGGGCGCCCGACCGAATGTGAGATAGCTGAGGATGCGTGCACCGCCGGCAGTGAGCGCCGCGGCGGCGGCGTTGAGCGTGGCCGCGGTCGTGATCACATCGTCAACGAGCACGAGATGGGCGCCACGCAGCCGGTCGCCAGCACCGGTAACGGTGCCGAACGCCCCGGATACGTTGCTCGCACGCTCCGAGGGTGTCAACCGCGTTTGCGTACCTGTGTCACGCTGCCGACGCAAAACATCATCCCACACGGGGATTCCCCACCGTGCGCTGACTCCACGGGCGAGCAGATCGCTTTGATTGAAGCCGCGTTCCCGCTCGCGCGACGCGGCGAGCGGGACCGGAATCAGCGCCGTGCGCTCAAACTCGACGTCTGTCGGAAAGGCGAGCTTTGCCATGCGCTCGGCCATGCCATCGGCGGTGCGGGCCCAGCCGCTGTACTTGAGCGCGTGCACGATGGCGCTGCCGGTGCCTCGGTCGAGTCGAGCGGAGGAGCGTACTGCACGCACCATTGGCGGCAGTCGCAAACACCAGCGACACGAGGCAAAGCCGTCTCCGTCGCCGTCTCCCGTTGCGGAAAGCCGGACGCCAGGAAGCGGCTGACGCGGATGGCCGCAGCGTTTGCAGGCAGGCTCCGGGAATCGCTCACAGCGCGCCCAACAGAGACCGCACACCACGCCCGCGCTCTGCGGCGATAGCAGCTGCTGGCACACCGCACACGCCCTGGGCAACAGCAGGTCGACAAGCCCTCGGGCTGCAGAGCGCCAGACTGGAGAAGCACCTTCCATGTCGGTCGCAGGTCGAGTCATCGGCCGTAGGGCCTCGCTTCGAGCGCATCCCACATAGCGTCGCGATCCGGTGCCATGCCGAACCAGCACTCGAACGCTGCAGCTCCCTGCTCCACCAGCATGCGCAGGCCGTCTTCTCCGCGATGACCGCGCTCGCGACAGGCCAGCACCCACGGCGTCTCGCCTCTGCGATATACGAGGTCCAGCACAGCCGCATGGGGCGCGAGCAAGTGTGGACCTACCGGATGTTCGTCCGTGGCAAGCCCGATCGGCGTGGCGTTGATGACGAGGTCCGCGTCGAGCACGGCGTCGGCTCGATTGTCGACAACGGCGATTCTTGCGCCGAACCTTGACGATTTCGACGCGGACGATGGTGCGGCGGATGCGGCCGACGCGGCGAGATCAACTCGAGCCGCAAGGGACTCGGCGCGCGATCGAGTGCGTGCGCAGATCCGCACTTCAGCGTCGGGCCATGTTTCGAGCGCGACCATTACGCTCGCTGCCGATCCGCCCGCACCGAGCAGCGCCACGCGGCGCGGGAAAATGTGTGCGCCGAGCACTTTGCCTATCGCCGCCGTGACGCCCGCGACATCGGTGTTGTGGCCAACAAGCGCGCCGGCGCTGTCGTGCCAGAACGTGTTGACAGCGCCCACCCTCTCAGCCAACTGGCTGCGCTTTGCACAGAGGGCAAACACCGCTTCCTTGTGAGGAATGGTGACGTTGCCTGCTGCATTCCGTCGCGCCAGATCGCGCAGCAACTGAGAGAGATCTTCGGGCGAGACGTCGCACGCGGCGTAGCTCAGGTCGAGCCCCGCCGCCGACAGCGCCGCCTGCTGAAACCGAGGCGAGAGTGAATGCGACACCGGGTGTCCGAGCAGCACAAGTTCGCTCGGTGCGTTGGTTGCGCGGTCCGTCGACATGACTGCGCTGTTCAGCGCGCTGCTCAGCGCGCTGGCGGTTCGCGGTCGTTCACGATCCGGTCGAGCGTCGCGTGAACGAGCGCGGACAGTTCGTCGAACGTGCGACGGTACACCACGAGATCGCCACCGTATGGATCGCTGATGGACTCAGCCTCCTGATCGTGCGTTCCGAACGCCATGAGCAAGTGCGTGCGAGCGCCACCACCCAGATCGTGCACTCGTTCCATGTGTGATTGGCCCATGGCGAGAATGAGGTCCGAGCTCTCCACCATCTCGGGTGTCAGCATTCGCGCGCGGTGTTCGGCGAGATCGATGCCATGCTCCATCGCCACGAGCAGCGCACCATCCGATGCGGACGCGCCGTCCCACGCGCTGATTCCCGCACTGCCCGCAGACACATCGACGATTCCACGCTCGGCGATCGCATGCCGCGCGATGGCTTCGGCGAGCGGGCTTCGGCAGGTGTTTCCGGTGCAGACGAACAGCAGGTGCATGCGAGACTCGAGGAGAGAGATGGGAGAATCAGATATTGCCGACGAGATCCGGCACGCACTCGCGCAACTCCGCCGCCGACAATACGCCGGGCCGGATCACTCGCGCACGACGTCCTGTGCAATCAACGACGGTAGACGGCTTGGACGGCGCGAGTCGACCGCCATCGAGAACCATCAACACGCCGCGATGCACCGTGTCGGACCACTGTGAAACAATCTCGGATGCTGCAACGGCAGGCGGAACTCCCGGCCGATTTGCGCTGGTGGACGTGATCGGCTCGCCGTATGCCCTTAGCAACGCCTGAAGCCCCTCATGCGGTGTCCAGCGCACGGCCACGCCGCCTTCCGGACCGCGCAACCGCGATGGCACGCGATGATCTCCGCCCGGCAGCACGAGCGTGAGCGGACCCGGCCAGAACCGCGCGGCGAGATTGGCCGCACTGGGAGTGAGCACGAGGCCGAGCCGGTCGAGCATCGCACTGCCGGCAATGAGCAGCAGGAACGGCTTGGACGGTGGGCGCTGCTTCATGCGCACTAGCGTTTCCACCGATTCATGGTCAACCGCCGTGCCGAAGCCGTACACCGTCTCGGTGGGATACGCGAGCACGAGTCGTTCCGCGAGGTGATCAACAACGCCTCGAATCGCGCTCTGAATCTCCGCCGGCGACCAGAACGGAACGGTGAGTGCACCATGACGCATGAGGATCGCTCGTCCGCTCAGTCGGCGAGCAGACTGAGCGCTTCCGCACGCGCGAAGTCCGCCTCTTCGGTGATCTTGAGCGCGCGTTCCGATCCGCGCACAACGACGACGTGTTCGCCGAGTCGCTCGCAAAGCCCTGCGTCGTCAGTTGCGCCAACGCGCTCGGCTCGCGCTGCGACATGCGCGCGCTCGATCATTTCCCGCGGGAATGCTTGCGGGGTCTGCGCGCGCCACAGCCCGGCGCGATCCACCGTCTCCACAATGCGACCGTCTGCATCGACGCGCTTGAGCGTGTCCACGACCTGCAGTGCTGCGATTGCGCCATGTCCGAAGCGGGCTTCAGCGATCACGCGTTCGATGGTCTCATCGGTGACGAGCGGACGCGCGGCATCATGCACCACGACGATGCGCACCTCCTCGGGCAAGTCTTCGAGACCATTGTACACCGACTCGTGTCGTTCGCGTCCGCCCACGGAGACAAGCAAGCGATCGACATCGCACTGAAAGAGCCAGGGAGGCGGATCGGCGGCGTATGCCTTGGGCAGCACCACGACGACGGTGGACACATCAGCGCGTGCCATGAACGTTTGCACGCTGTGCAGCAGCGCCGGACGGCCAACCACCCACCTGAACTGCTTGAGCTCGTCGCTGCCTACGCGCGAGCCTGATCCGCCGGCGACGATCACAACGCCAACATCACGCAAGGTGGACGCAGCATCGGCGACTGTACCTGTTGCTTCCGCATCTCCGCGCGCGGACATGATCACCGGCGGTGGGATCACGCGCCGCGGCGGTGCGGGTTCAAGCGGCTGCTCAGGCATCGTCTTCATCCTGCGCAGCATAGTCGTACGCATCATCCGGTGTGGGCTGCGCGATCGGTTGACGCCGAGCGCCTGACGGCACCGCGTTCGACTTGCGCGCAGATCGCGGACCGATCGTCTGCATCAGTACATCGGCCAATGTCTTGACGCCATGCACGGTCATGCCCGCCGGTACACGACGTGGCACAGCGCGATCGGAGAGATAGGCGTCGGTCATGCCGAGCTTGGTGGCTTCTGCGAGCCTTCGCTCTACTTGTGTCACGGCCCGCACTTCACCGCCAAGTCCGAGTTCGCCGAGAAACACTGCGTTGGATGGCAGCGGTCGGTCGGTCACGCTGCTTGCAATTGCAACTGCGACAGCCAGGTCCACGGCGGGCTCCTGCACACGCATGCCGCCCACGATGTTGCAGAACACATCGAGGTCGGCGCACGAGAAACCGCCGCGCTTGTCGAGCACCGCGAGCAACAGCGCGAGGCGCCGTCCGTCGATGCCGTTGGCGACGCGCTGCGGCGTACCGAAGCCAGCGCGTGCGGCCAGTGCCTGAACTTCCACCAGCACCGGACGGGTGCCCTCCATGAGCGCGCATACCGCGCTGCCGCTGGAGACATCCTCGCGATCTCCGAGAAACAGCGCGGAGGGATTTGCCACTGGCATGAGGCCGGTCGCGGCCATGCGAAACACACCGATTTCGTCAACGCTGCCGAAACGATTCTTGGTCGCGCGCAGAATGCGGTGATCGAGCGAACCTTCGCCCTCGAAGTACAGCACTGTGTCGACGATATGCTCGAGCGTCTTCGGGCCCGCGATACCGCCGCCTTTGGTGACATGCCCGATCACGAACACCGTGACGCCGCGCTCCTTCGCAAAGCGCATGAGCCGCGCCGCACATTCGCGCACCTGCCCGACGTTGCCGGGCGCACCTTCGAGCGTGTCCGTGTGCACGGTCTGGATGGAGTCGATCACAAGCACCGCCAGCGGGCGCGGGTCGTTCGCATCGGGTTCGGCGGCGGTTGCCAGAATCGTTTCAAGCAGCGTTTCCGTGACCAGTGAGACGCCGCCAGCCTGCTCGCCCAGTCGTTCAGCGCGCAGCTTGACCTGCAGCGGCGACTCTTCCCCGGATACGTACATCGTGCGTTGTCCTGCCGCCTCGAGGCGCGCCGCGACTTGCAGCAGCAGCGTGCTCTTGCCGATGCCG
>JBGTFN010000590.1:0-5324 GCA_041747275.1 Gemmatimonadaceae bacterium
CTCGGTGATGCCGGTGCCGTTGGCGCGAATCACGACCGGATATTCGCCGGGTGCGACGTTGGCGCCTACGGTAACCGTGACAGCCGAGGTGCTTGCACCTGCCGCAACGTCCGGCGCCGTCACGGTCATGCCCGTGGGCGCCCCACTATTCGTCAGAGTCACCGCACCCGCAAAGCCACCGCCGCGTGTGATCGTGGCCTGTGATGTACCTGTGGCTCCCGCCTGCACGGTGATCGCGGTGGGGTTCACCGTGACAGTGGCGGACGGTACTGGAGCCGCCGTGACCGTGACCGTGAGCAACGATGTCACTTCCGCGATGCCCGTGCCGTTCGCACGAATCGTGATCGGATAGACGGCAGCCGGAACATTCGCTCCGACCGCGATCGTGATCGCCGATGTCGTGGCACCGGCGGCAATCGCGGGCGTCGTTACCGTCATGCCAGTCGGGGCACCGGTGGACGTAAGTGTGAGCGCACCGGCAAAGCCACCGCTGCGCGTAATCGTCGCCTGCGACGTCCCATTGGCGCCGGCCTGCACTGTGACAGCTGCAGGATTGACCGCAATTGCCGCCGCGGGTGTCGGCGCCGCAGTTACGGTGAGCGTGAGGTTCGCCTGCTTTTGTGCAATGCCGGAGGCCAGCGCGCGCACGACAATTGGATAGTTGCCCGGCGCGACCGTGGCGCCCACAGCGACCGTCACGATTGCGGAACTGGTGGCCGCGGCTACTGAAAAGGGCGCGATGGTGACACCCGCTGGCAGTCCTTCCACGCTGCCTGTGACCGCACCGGCGAATGCTCCCGATCGCGCGACCGTCACGTTCACCGTCCCGCTCTGCCCTTGCTGCACCGACAACGTGGACGGTGTAATCGCAAATGTAAAGTCGCCTTGCGGCTCGACCGGATCGTCATCGCCACCGCACGCAGCGGTAAGCACGAGCGCACTGACGACGAGTGCGCGTTGAAGCGCGGGGGGCCACCAATTAGTCAACACGGGAGTCTCCGAAGATGAGTGAACGGCGAAGCCGGCAAACTACAGCGCCCTGGTGCGCTCGAGTTGGGACAAACGACCCAGACGTGCGCACGCATTCTTCACTTCGCTGCTGCAGTGCGCAACATGATCATGTCGGACGTGATACATTCAGATTCAGTCGTTGCTGTCGAGATCGTCAGCAATTCTTCTTGTGTCGCGGCAGAGCCCGCTTTTCTCTCGAACGGAGGATCCGCATGGAGCGTCTGCGTGTTGCCGCCCTGCAATATCTCATTCGGCCCGTCACCACATTCGAACAGTTTCGCGATCAGGTCGACGCGTTGCTGCAGACAGCCGCCGACTATCGATGTCAGCTTGTGGTCTTCCCTGAATATTTTTCTGTGCAATTGCTCACGCTCGGCGATATTCGTCGGCCGATTCGCGAGCAGATTCGCACGCTGGCGGACCAGGCACCGGCCGTCATCGACTTCATGTCGTCGTGCGCGCAGCGTTACGGGCTCTACGTTGTGGCCGGAACAGTACCCGAGCGCGACAAGGACAATCCCGACGTCGTGCGCAATCATTGCTACGTGCTCGGCCCCAGCGGGTCGCGCGGCCTGCAGGGCAAGCTGCACATGACGCGCTTCGAGCGCGACGAGTGGCACGTCTCACCGGATTCCCATCTGCGCGTGTTCGAAGCGCCGTTCGGCAAGTTCGCCGTGGCGATCTGCTACGATGTGGAGTTTCCCGAAATGGCGCGCGCGGCCGCACGGGCCGGCGCCGACATTCTGTGCGTGCCGAGCTGTACCGACGACCGTCAGGGATTCTGGCGGGTGCGCTACTGCGCACATGCACGCGCCATTGAAAATCAGATGTATGTGATCAACGCCGGCACGGTTGGATCGCTGCCGCAGGTGCCCGCCGTCTCGCTCAACTACGGGCTGGCATCGATCCTCACACCCAGCGACTTCCCATTCGCGCGCGATGGTATTCTCGCGGAGGGCAACGTGAATCAGGAAATGATGGTGATCGGCGATCTCAACATGGATACGATCAGGCGGAGTCGCGAGGAAGGTACCGTGCTGCCACTGCTCGACAGCGAGCGCACGTCGGACCTGGTGGCGAATCCGCAACTGGTGGTGTTGTGAGTTCACGCAGTCGCATCATCGTTCGCAACACGACGCCGGCGGATTTTGCCGGCGTTATTGCACTCACGGAAGCCACGTATCCCGGAAGTGCGCCGTGGAGCGAGCGGCAGTTGAAGTCACACCTGCAGCGCTTTGCCGAGGGGCAGTTCGTTGCCATCGATCCCACGCGCGATGCAGTCGTGGGCATGTCGGCCAGTCTGGTAGTGCTCTGGGATGATTACAACTTCGATTCATCGTGGCGGGACTTCACGAGCAACGGCACTTTCGAAAACCACGACCCGAAGAACGGCCGCACACTGTACGGCGCCGAAATCATGGTGTCTCCCGGACAACGGGGCCTTGGCATCGGCAAGGCGCTGTATGCCGCGCGCCGGGAACTCACCGTGCGTCTCGCACTGCGGCGCATTCGTGCGGGTGCACGGTTGCGAGGCTATCACAAGGTCGCCTCGCGCATGACCGCAGCCGAGTACGTGGACCGCATCGTGCGCGGCGAAATGCGCGATGCCACGCTCAGCTTTCAACTGCGTGAAGCCTTTCGGGTGCTCGGCGTGGCGGAAAACTATTTGCGCAACGATCCCGAATCATTGGGATGGGCAGCCGTGATCGAGTGGCTCAATCCGCACGTGCCGCCGCACCACGAAGCTCAGCGCGGCACCATGCCCGTGCAGAGCAAGGCGCCAGGCGGATCTGCATCGCCGACGCTGGACACCACGACGCGGGCCGGTGCACCCAACGCGCCCGGTACGACCGTGAACAGCGCGGCGTAACGCGCATCGCACAAGTCCGGCATTTTCGGGCCGCCAAGCGCATGCACGATCGCGGGCACGGTATTGCTGTGTCCCACCACCAGCACGACTTTGCCCGATTGACGACGAACCGCCGTCGCCACGTCTTCGACATGCTTTGCCATGTCGGACGAAAAGGGCACCACTTCGGCGGTGAGTCCGCGCTGTGCCATGATCGGACCAGCCGTCAGCCGAGTGCGCTGTCGATGAGTCACGATCACGTGATCGACCTGCGCGTCGGACAGCGCCTCGGCGAGCGCCATCGCGCGAGCGCTGCCCGCCGAGCTGAGGGCTGGATCTGTGCTGTTGTCGACCTTCTCCGCATGACGAACCACGAGCACGAGCGCCGGTGGGGCGGCCGTCTGTCCGGCCGGCACCGCTCCCTGCGCCGCAATCGTGTCATAGGCCGACAGCATCGGCGCGAGACACACCGACGCAACGAAGATGGCGGAGGCGATCGCTGATCGAACGGTGACCGTGTGGACAGGCCAGGTGGCGGAATCGAGTGAGTGGCGCATGGCGTAAACTCACTCAGGGCTGTTTCACACGCCAGCAGGGCAGGCCAGCATTACGCATCCGCCACTGGCGAAGCGAGGCGGACCGTGTCACCATGACGCAGCCCAAAGCGGACGTGGCTGGCGTCTCGTCCCTCCTTGTTCACGCGTTTCACCACTGCATGCGCGTTCTTGCGTCGCCGGCCCTGATCAATCGCTGGCTGAATCCCTACAACTGGCTGCTCAACACACATCTCGAGCGCGAGGGTGTCGGGATGTTCGTCGCGGCACGCGTCGCCTCGCTCGCTGACATCGCGTGACCACGTTTTTTGTCATTCACGCAACGTGTATTGCGCTGGTCGCGCTCAACCTCGCCGCGCGCACGTGGCGCACGCAGGTCATTTTCCGAGGGATTGGAGAACGCGTGCGATTTGCGGATGTCGCGACGGCAAATCTTGCCGGCGACGCTGCGGCGGCGCTGACGCCCATGCGCGTTGGTGGCCTGCCGGCGCAGGTGGCCTTCTTTCAACGCATCGGCACCAAGCCGCAGGTGTCAGTACCTGTTTTGCTTGTCGAATCCGTGCTGCTCTACCCGTTGCTCGCCATCGTGGGCGGCGCGCTGGCGCTGGCCGCCGGACTCGAGTGGTTTGAACTGCTCAAGTCGGCCGGCAGCACGGCTGGACGCGTGGTACAAACCGTCGGTGGACTGTTTGTGGTGGGCTGGTTGCTGGTGCTCATCGCGCGGCGCGCGGCGCCCGGCAAGTCTCGTATGCTGGGGCGTTCGCTGCGCGAAGGCGTTGTGCTGGCTCGCAGTATGGGATGGGCCACCGCATTGCTCACCGTTCCGTTCACAATCATCGATGTCGCGTCGCGGTTGGTCCTGCTGCCACTGCTCGCGATCAATGTTGCAGGCGCCCCGCCCGCCGATGTGCTTGCGATGGCATCGTTCGCCATGCTGTATGGGCAGATTGCGATGCCGACACCGGGTGGCGCAGGCATCGTCGACCTCGGTCTCATGAGCGGCGCCGCTGGCAACCTGGGACTCGCGGCCGGTTCAATCGTGATGTGGTGGCGGGCGTATACCGCCGGCCTTCACATGCTGCTGTGCGTGCCAGCGCTCATGTGGCGACTCTCGGGGCGTGTGCGTCGCGCACGCGAGCTGCGCGACGAACTCACCCTGGCTCAGGAGCCGCGAGACGCTCTCGAACCGCGATTGAGTGATTCGCCTCGCGCGTGAGCACGGCGCGACCGGATCGGCAGCAGGAACAAGTAGATCCCGGTGATCCAGAGCGCCAAAACAATCACGCCGGACGGCAGGAAAATCCACAGCTTGGCCGCGTCGTGAAACCATGAACCGTCGTGCAGCGTCTCCATGAGGTCTGAGCGACGGTACGCCGTCTGCAGTACCGCACCTGAGGCGCCATCGATCTGGATCTCCCAGCGCGACTTTGCAATGATCTTGATCAGCCCCTTGCCAGGCCGCACGTCGATGCGGTCGATGTCGGACCATTCACGAATGCGGGCCTGCGGCACGCCACGGGCCGCCTGCAACAACGCGTCCATACTGACCGCCGGCGCCCCGGGTGTGCCCTTCTGTTCGACGGGCTGGACCCACGGGACCTGCTTTTTGACCTGGAGCAGCAGGCCCGACGCGATGACGATGAGAAACGGAATCGCCACCGCGATCGCGCCCCAGCGATGCAACCTGCGATTCCAGATGCGGGGATTGGGCATCCCCAAATAACGCACTGCGTGCACTCACCGCTGTAGTCCCGCGACGCAGTGACGCACCGCAGGGGTTCGCCCTGCGGGGTTTTTCCGGCCCGACGCACAGCGTTTACGCCGCCAGGCGATCCCGTCCCCGCCGCATGTCGCGCTGGTCCCGCACATCGCGCACCGCGTCCGCGCATGCCAGACTCACGGCACGGCGC
>JBGTFN010000591.1:0-7045 GCA_041747275.1 Gemmatimonadaceae bacterium
CGCGCGAGACTGTCGACTCGTGCATGCCGACGGCGTCGGCCACCTCACGCAACGTGAGCGGGCGCAGGTACTGGACGCCGCGCTCAAAAAAATCGCGCTGCCGATCCACAATGAAATTCATCACTTTGAGCATCGTCTGGCGGCGCTGCTCGATGGCCTGAATCATCCAGTTCGCGGAGTTGAGCTTCGACGCAATGAAGTCCTTGCTTTCCGTGTCGAATCGCTTGCGATCGCGCGCCAGCTCCTGGTACGACCGGCTCAGTGTGAGGCGCGGCAGGTTGCCGTCGTTGAGCGACACGTGATACTGCGCGTCGATCTTGTCGATGACGAGATCGGGCACGATGTAGTCATCGCTCGCGGCCGAAAATCGCAGTCCAGGCTTCGGATCGAGTCGCGCAACTTCGTCGGCGGCGTCCTGCACTTCCTGTGCATTGATGCCGAACCGCTTGCTTACTTCGCTCCAGCGATGTGCGATGAGCTCGTCGAAGGCTTCGTCGACAAGGCGCCAGGCAAGCGAGCCTTCGGCGCCTTGCGCGCGCAGCTGCAGCAACAGACATTCGCGCAGGTCCCGCGCGCCAACGCCGGGTGGGTCGAGCTCCTGCACAATGCGCAGCATCGAGTCCACTTCTTCGTCGGTGAACGGATCGGCTGGCGGCACGTCGAGTTCTTCGGCGGCGCGCACAAGCACCTCATTGACGCCGTCGCGAATCTGTTCGAGCGTTGCCGCGAGGTGACCCGTTTCATCGACGTTGCCAATGAACTCCTCGGCCAACAGCGCCTGCCGCGGCGTAAGGTCGAGCAGTGCGATCTGTTCAGACAGGTGGTCGGCCAGGTCGTGTACGGCCACTGTGACCGGTTCATACCACTCGCGCTGCTCCGACTCCTCGCGCTGACCGCCAGTCTCGAAACCGTCGAGCAGTACACCTTCCCAGTCGATGTCGTCATCACCGGACTTCTCCGGCTCTGGCTCGGCGCTCGCCTCCGCTTCGACGAGGTTCTCAGGCTCCGACTGCTCGTCGGTATCGTCGGCTGCTTCCGACTCCTCATCTTCCGGCTCGACCAGCTCGAGGAAGGGATTGGTGAGCAGCTCCTGCTTGAGATGTTGCTGGAGGTCCAGCAGCGGCATGTACAGCAGATCCATCGCCTGATACAGGCGTGGATTGATCTTCAGCTCCTGCCGGAGCGAAGTGCTCTGCTGCAATCCCGTCTTCATTTAGGCAGTCGCCTCCGCGACGTGTCCGGCAAATCGCGCCCGGAGGCGCGCCGTGAGGGTGGGGCCGAGATACATTCGCGATACGCTATCGTCGAAGACGAGGTCGCGCACCGTGCCGGCATACTTCACCTGTCCGTCGTACATGATGTACGCCCGGTCCACGATGTCCAGCGTTTGTTCGACATTGTGATCTGAAATCAGGACGCCGATACCCCGGTACCGCAACTCTGCGACGATCTTCTGAATATCGTCGACCGCGATCGGGTCGACGCCCGCGAAGGGTTCGTCGAGCATCATGAACTTCGGCTCCGTCACGAGCGCGCGCGTGATTTCGAGTCGACGCCGTTCGCCGCCGGACAATTGGAACGCCTTGCTTCGCCGCAAGTGCTTGATCTTGAGCTCATCGAGCAGCGTCTCCAGGCGCTGCATGCGTTCGGCCCTGGATAGGTCGAGCGTTTCGAGGATCGCAAGAATGTTGTCCTCCACGGACAACTTCCGGAAGATGGACGGCTCCTGCGCCAGATATCCGATGCCGCGTTGCGCACGCTGGTACATGGGCATGCGCGTGATGTCCTCGCCGTCCAGCGTGATTCGCCCGAGCATGGGTGCGATGAGACCAACAATCATGTAGAAGGTGGTCGTCTTGCCCGCGCCATTCGGACCGAGCAACCCCACGATCTCACCTTGGCGCAAGCGAAGCGCAACATCGTTCACGACGCGCCGACTCTTGTACATCTTGACGAGTCCATCAGCCGCCAACTCGCTCCCGCCCGGCACGGGTATCGTACTCTGCGTGACGTGCACGGTGTGCTGCCGCTCGATGTCATGAAGCCGCGTCAGCAGCTGTTCCGCCGGAACCGAGGCAAGCGTACGCTGAACCGAAGCCGCGAGCCGCACGATTGCATCTGGCGCGGAGAGGCCATCCTCCGGCAGGCTCAGCGTTCCTTCGGCTTCCATCGCCGGCAGGATCACCGCGGCCAGGTGCTGGCGGACGTCCTCGTCGTGCAGTCGGTCCGCCGCCGAGGCAATGTCGCGACCTTCTGCCTGCAACGTGGCGAGCTTGAGATTCCGGTATGCTGTGGCGACCGCATGCAGCGGAGCCGCGCCGTTCTCGACTCGCTCCCCACTCGCATCCGCTGCCGCAATGAGCAGCGCGCGCAGCGTGATGACGTGGGTCACGTCGCCAGCGGCGAGCTCGTCCAACAGCTCTGCGTACGAGGCCTGCGCCTGATCGATGGGCGCTGGATCGGAAGTTGGCTGGTCTTCTGAGGGCGGAAACAAATCGGTCATCGCGCGAGATAATGGTCAGGAGGCGTCCACCGCGGCAGCCACGAGGTCGCTGGGGTGAAAGCTAGCCACCAACGTGCCGGCGCTTTGTCAGCTCGGGTGCGCGGGACCGCTGAGGATGCGGGAGGCGGCCTGGGGGGTACAGCGAGTGGCACAGAGAGCGGCTCCGAGAGCGACTGCGCCGAGGACGGCAGGACGGGCGGCTGCACGGGCGGCACGGTGTTCGGCGGGACCGTACTCGGCGGCACGGAATCGCGACGCAGGCTATCCGGTGTCGTGGTATCGACGGGAGCGCCGCAAACGGTGGCGGTGCTGTCGCTGCTGTCGCGCGCGGGCTCGATGAGCGGCTCGAGGTACACACCCGAGGCCTGACTGTCCACCGTGACCGTTTGGACGGTTCCGGAGTCGAAGGCAACCACCACTCGCTGCCCGCGCACATAGTTGATCGCAGGCGGGCAGAAGCGTCCTCGATTGGATGGCAACTGGTACTTCGCGCTCGCCTCCAGAATGGCCGTCACCTGGCGGATAATGCTGCTCGGCGATGTATCCGGTGCGACCGTTGACGTGTCGAACTCGGCAATGATCGTATCGCCGACCAGCACGTCACGTTCGGGATTGCTGATGCGCAGCGTGTCCGGCGTGCCGAACGCCAGCGCCTTTCCGACCGCGTTCACCTGTCGCAGCACCTGAGCCGGCATCAGGATTTCCATCGAGTCGGCCTCGAGCGACTGCTGCGTCGTTTCGACGTACGAGCGCCCTGCGCCGAACGCCCACGCGCGATTCACCTTCTGCGAGTCGAGTGTCATTTCCACGCGTTCGGCGCGCATGACGACATCGTTGCTGGTGGCCTGTGCGCGATGAATCGCCACGATTCGCTCGAGCACGCGATTGGTGCTGAACAGATCGATGGAGTCACCCACGAGGCGGAACGGCTGGACCGAATCGCGCGAAAAAATGAACGCATTCCGGATGAGACGCGCGCGTTCGGTGAACTTGTCGAACGACGCGCTATCGGCTTCCGCCTGAATGAACTCGCGATTGATCTGGACGCTCCCCCACCCGACAATGCCGGTGTCGCCGCGCGCCTCAAACTGATTGGCTGAAATGATGACCGGTGGTCCGGTGGCGCCAGTCGAATCCCTTTCCACGAGATTCAACGTGGGGCGCTGCGGCGCGTACAGGCGCGACTCAGGCCGAGCGGCCGTCGCGCGATAGTATTCGATCATCGGCCCGGTAAATGTTGAGCCGGTAGGAATGTCGGTGGCAACAACGTTTTCATACGCCACCAGCTTCTCCTCACCGGTGAAGTACGAGGCTGTCATCGACGTCACGCGGAGCTTGCCCGGATCATCGAATACCACATTGCCATACAGATTCAGCAAGCCGGCGTTTTCATACTGCTCGGCGCTGTCGGCACGAATGACCTGCTGATCACCCTGACACCGCGCGACCACTCCGCCGCCGATGTAGGTGTTTCGCACGCCCTCACCCACGAGGCTGCTGAGCAATCGCGATTCGGGCGGGCTCTCGCTGAAGTCGAGCACGCATTCACGGCTCGATCGTCGTCGTGCCGGCGGGCGACGCGCGGTGCTGTCGGCGCGCGAAACCGAGTCGCGCGCCATGCTGTCGCGGGCAGTGCTGTCGCGCAGCGAAACCACACGCGCCGAATCAGAGATCGAATCGCGTGCGGCCGAGTCCCGTGCCGCACGAAGAATGGAGTCAAGCGACGCCGAATCAGGGGCCACACTGTCCGCGCGGGCAACGGAATCCGCCGCGGCATCGGCTGGTGTTGCGGTCGCGCCCCTGCGCCCTCCGAGGCACCCTGCGGAGAACACGGTAAGACCGACGATTGATATAAGCGACGCGCGCGCCCACGCACCACGCGCGATCATGGATTCTCCACTGTCACCGGCGCAACGCCCTTGGCATTCTTGAGAATCCGGAACTGCGTGAGTTGCGGATCCGACTCGAACCCGATGCCGGAGAGCTGGCGACGAGGAGGCTGGTTCAGTACGAACGAGGTGTCGCTGAAGATCTGGTTGCGCAGCTGGTCGTACACGAGCCGAGGGGTCTCAAGCCGCGTGCCATTCTCCCGATCGATAACCACGTCACCGCGCACTTCGAGGCGGTTGAGGCGGATGTTGTACGTACCCTCCTTCGCCGTCATTACGCCGTCTTCGGCACCGAGCGAATCGAAGAAGGTCACATTCACCGGGCGCAGTTCATATCTATTCCCACCCTCGTAGGTATAGATGGTGTCCGAGAGCAGGCGACCCTTGGCGACCGAGTTGCTGGTAAGCATCATTTCAGTGCCAAATACGCCTGATTCCGCCGAATCAGGCAGTACCGTATCGTCGCTCGTCTTGGGCGCTGTACCCGACGAGTCATTGCACGCCGTCACGCCAATCGCCGCGAGCACGCTGGCAAGCAACGCAATGCGAGTCCAGCGCGCGCAAGCCTGGGCGTGATTGTGCGCGCGCATCAGACTGCCCCTGCGCGCATGAGATCATGCAGGTGCACCACACCCACCAGGCGCTCCGAGTCGTCAACCACAGGCATCGCCATGATGCCGTGCGTCTCCATGCGATATACCACGGCGCTCCCAAGTTCTGCATCACGCGCAGTACGGGGCGTGCGTGTCATCACCTGGGCGACAGGGATTGCCAGCGCATCTGGTTCACGTTGCAGCAACCGCGCCAGGTCACCCGCGGTGATAACGCCGAGCATCCGGTCGCCCTCAGCCACGATCGCGATTCCCCGCTGTCCCGCGAGACACACGGTTGCTTCGCGCATCGTCGCATCGGCCGACACGATTGGCAACGGTCTCGCAACCATGACATCGCGCACGCGCGTGAGCAACTTGCGCCCAAGCGCACCACCGGGATGCAGTTTCGCAAAGTCGTCTTTTCCGAATCCGCGTTCCTGCAGCAGCGCGACCGCGAGCGCATCCCCGAGCGCTAGTGTTACCGTGGTGCTCGTGGTCGGGGCGAGATCATGCGGGCATGCTTCTTCACGGACGCCAAGATCCAGCACAACATCTGCGTGCCGTGCAAGACGCGAGTTGCGTTCGGCCGTCATCGCTACAATGCGCACGCCCATACGCGCCAACGCTTCGATCAGGCCAAGCAACTCCGCCGTCTCGCCGCTCTTGCTGAGCAGGATGGCCACGTCGTGCGGCCCGACGATGCCGAGATCGCCGTGCACACCTTCGACCGGATGCAGAAACATCGCCGGCGTGCCTGTAGATGTGAGCGTCGCGGCGATCTTGCGTCCCACGAGTCCAGACTTGCCAACACCCGCTACGATCACGCGGCCGCTGCAATCGGCGATCAACCGCACTGCACGCGCGAAGTCTTCGCCGAGCGATGCGGCCGATGCGTCGAGCGCATCGCGCTCGAGCTGCAGCACGCGCCGACCGCGATCGACGATCGTGTCGAGTGCCGGTGTGACACTGTCCTGCAGGTTCAGCGTAATACTCACGCGACACTCTCGCTGCGACTGCGCACGTACTGCTCCACCGTGTCATGCCATTCATCACGCGCACCGAGCAATCCTTCGGCAAACTCGCGCACGGCACCGAAACCGCCGCGTCGGCTCAAGTGCCACGTACACGTGCGCATGACTTCCGGCACCGCGTTGCCAACGGCAACCGGCAATGCCACACGGCGCAGGATGGACAAGTCAGGCAAGTCGTCACCGATGAAGGCAGCCTCTTCGTCAGTGCACTCGAGATCGGAGAGCACACGCTGCCACGCTGCAAGCTTGCGCGCATGACGATCCTGCACGACCGCATCCACCTGCAGTTCGTGCGCACGCTGCGCGACGCTGGCCGACTCGCGTCCCGTCACAATGGCCACTTTGAGGCCGGCCTGACGCAACAGCGCCACGCCAAGCCCGTCCTGAATGTCATAGCGCTTGAGTTCGAAGGGGATCTGGCGTTCGCCGTCGACGCCTGCTCCCAGATACACGCCACCGTCGGTGAGAGTGCCGTCAACATCAAGACCCACCAGCCGTATCCGACGCGATAGCGCCGGATCGACCACGGGCGCGACAAGCCGGATGGGCGGCAGCGGCAACTCGTCGGGCATCACGACCGCACCCGCGCCCAGATATCGACGGCGCGATCGATCAAGTCTCTCATTGCAGCCAGCGGCAGCATATTCGGGCCGTCACTCGGCGCATTGTCGGGATCAGGATGCGTCTCGAGAAAAAGACCCTGCGCGCCGGCCGCGACTGCGGAAAGCGTGAGCGTGGACACGAATTCGCGCGCGCCTCCGCTCGCGCCGTCGGCCCCCATGCCGGGACGCTGCACGCTGTGCGTGCCGTCCATGATCACGGGCACTTCGCACGCGTCGGACATGCGGCGAAAAGCGCGCATATCGACCACGAGATCGCCATATCCGAAGAACGGGCCCCGCTCTGTCACCGCGAGCTCGGCTCGCGATGGCCGCGGGCGCGCGTTCCACACCTTGCGCACCGCACCGAGCATGCCCTCGGGGTGCATCCACTGCCCCTTCTTGATGTTCACCGGAAGCCCCGTGGCGC
>JBGTFN010000592.1:0-3308 GCA_041747275.1 Gemmatimonadaceae bacterium
TCGGCGCGAAGCGCCCCCCGCGTAGCGCGCACCGTAGCCGACCTGCGCGCCTTCCTCAGCCCCGACACCACGCGGAGCACCGGCTTCGTGCCGACCATGGGCGCCCTGCACGACGGCCATCTCGAGCTCGTGCGTCGTTCACGCGCCGAGAACGACATCACCGTCGTGTCCATCTTCGTGAATCCGTCGCAGTTCAACAATCTCGACGACCTCGCCCGCTATCCGCGCGACGAGGCCCGTGACCTCGCGCTGCTCGCTGAGCAGTCGGTGGACGTGGTGTTCGCACCAACGCATGACGTGGTGTATCCGCAGAACTTCTCCACGTGGGTGACAGTGGAGGAGCTCTCCGACGTTCTCGAGGGCACGTTCCGGCCCGGCCATTTTCGCGGCGTCGCAACCGTCGTCACGCTGCTGTTGCGCATGGTGCGGCCAGCGCGTGCGTATTTCGGCGAGAAGGACTGGCAACAGTTGCTCGTGGTGCGGCGTCTTGCGCGCGACTTGCAGCTCGATGTGGAGATCGTGGGAGTGCCGATCGTTCGTGAAGCGGACGGCCTGGCGATGTCGAGTCGGAATGCGAGGCTGGATGACGAGGCGCGGGCAGGGGCGCTTGTGATATCGCGGACGCTTGCGGCGGTGCAAGCAGCGTATGCAGCGGGTGAGCGCGATGTGGCGTCGATGGAGACGCTCATGTATCAGTCGCTGGCGCAGGAACCGGGGCTTACGCCCGAATACGCGGCGGTGGTGCACGCGTACACGTTGCAGACGCCGACTGCCATGGACGATCCGCTGCGCGCGTTGATTGCGGCGCACATCGGGGGAGTGAGGCTGATCGATAACGCATCCGTTCCCTGAGCTTCAGTGCGGCTGGGGCTCGGCGGTGAGAGCGGGGGTTTTGGCCAGCGTTTGTGCTCATGGCTGCCGACGAAGCAACACGGCTGGATAGCCTGATGGACCGGGCCATATGGCCGTATGCGCGTTTTTCTCACTGCCGGTGGCCATATGGCTGGTGGCTTTTGGCTCGTGGTTGAACGGGTATTTGGCCGTATGGCTTGGTCTATCTGGCCATTGGGCCTCGCGGATTCGCAGTTACGCCATGAGCACGGATATCCGTGCTCGCCCCCATCGCCTCGACCGCTGCGGTGCGCACGTTTTTCCGGGGGGCGCGGGTCCGCCGTGTAGTTTGAGAGGTTCGGTACTGCAGCCTCCATGAATTTATTTGAGGACACCACATGTCTTTCTCCGCTTTCGACGGGACGCGCCGCGTACCGCCTGCCATCAATGAGCCCATCCGCAGTTATGCGCCCGGGTCGCCAGAGAAGCGCTCCCTCAAGGCGCGACTTGCGAGCATGCCCGGCGAATGCCCCGAGATTCCGGTGGTTGTGGGTGGCAAGCGCATTCACACCGGCGACATGGGCGAGGCGAGCAATCCGTGCGCGCATGAAGAGGTGCTCGCCACGTATCACAAGGCCCGTGCGGAAGATGTGAACGCGGCGATTGTGGCGGCGGCTGATGCGCAGCGCGACTGGGCGAATACGCGCTGGGAAGATCGCGCGGCGGTGTTCCTGCGGGCGGCGGAGCTGCTGGCCACGACGCACCGTGATACGCTGAACGCGGCCACGATGCTTGGTCAGTCGAAGACCGTGTTTCAGGCGGAAATCGATGCGGCGTGCGAGATGATCGACTTCTGGCGCTTCAACGTGCAGTTCGCTCAGGATCTGTACAGCGAGCAGCCGATCTCGAACAGCACGATGTGGAACCAGCTCGACTATCGTCCGCTGGAAGGCTTCGTGTATGCGGTGACGCCGTTCAACTTCACGGCCATCGGGGGCAACCTGCCGACGGCGCCGGCGCTGATGGGCAACACGGTGCTGTGGAAGCCTGCGTCGTCGGCGATGCTGTCGGCGTGGCACACGATGCAGTTGCTCGAGGCGGCGGGACTGCCGCCCGGTGTGATCAACTTTTTGCCGGGCGATCCGGTGATGATCTCCGAGCGCGCGCTCACCGATCCGGCGCTGGCCGGTGTGCACTTCACGGGCTCCACCGGCGTCTTCAACAGCATGTGGGAGACGATCGGCCGCAACATGGGCAAGTATCGCGGTTACCCGCGCATCGTCGGTGAGACGGGCGGCAAGGACTTCATTCTTGCGCATCCGTCTGCCGACCCGCAGGTCATCGCAGTGGCGATGGTGCGCGGCGCGTTCGAGTACCAGGGACAGAAGTGTTCGGCGGCGAGCCGAGCGTACATCCCGAAGTCGCTGTGGAAGGAAGTGCGTGATCGCGCGGTTGCGATGATGGGCGAGATGTCGATGGGCGATGTGCGCGACTTCCGGAACTTCACCGGCGCGGTGATCGACGAGAAGGCGTTCAACCGCAACGCGAAGTATCTCGAGCTCGCGAAGTCATCGGCGAACATCATTGCGGGTGGCGGGACTGATCGCACAACGGGGTGGTTCGTGGAGAACACGCTCGTCGAAGCCACTGATGCGAAGCATACGCTCATGTGCGAAGAAATCTTCGGTCCGATTCTCACGTGTCATGTGTACGACGACGCGAAGTGGGAAGAGACGCTGACGCTCGTTGACACGACATCGCCGTACGCACTCACCGGCGCGATTCTTTCGCAGGACCGCTCTGCACTGCATCACGCGAGCACTGTGCTGCGTCAGGCGGCGGGCAACCTGTATCTCAACGACAAGCCCACGGGCGCGGTGGTTGGACAGCAGCCGTTCGGCGGCGCGCGCGGCTCGGGCACCAACGACAAGGCGGGTTCCAAGCTGAATCTCGTGCGCTGGGTGAGTGCGCGGAACATCAAGGAGACGTTCAGTCCTCCCACCGACTGGCGCTACCCGTTCCTCGGCGAGGAGTAAACGTTTGCGCGCACTGCGCTTCTATACGTGCGACGTATTCACCGACACCCCGCTGGCCGGTAATCAGCTGGCGGTGGTGTTCGGTGCCGAAGGGCTGCCAACGGAGACGCTGCTCGCGATCACGCGCGAGTTCAACTTCTCCGAAACCACGTTTGTGTTTGCAGCAGAGACTGAAGGCACCACACGACGCGTGCGCATCTTCACGCCGGGCGGCGAGGTACCGTTTGCCGGACACCCCACGCTCGGCACAGCCCACGTGCTTGTTGCGACCGGCGAAGTGCCGATGACGAGTGACGTGGTGTCGGTAGTGTGCGGCGAGAATGTGGGACCGGTGCCGGTGAGCGTGCGGTGCGAAAATGGCGCGCCGGTGTGGGCGCAGCTCACCACGGCGATGTTGCCCGAGGAGCGCACCGGCGGCGTGCCGGATATCGATGCTCTCGC
>JBGTFN010000593.1:0-3127 GCA_041747275.1 Gemmatimonadaceae bacterium
TCTCGAGCGGGCATGACTTCTCCCCCTGAGCCTCGTTCAGACGCCGGCGACGCGCCTAGCTGGCGTTGGCGTATCGGACTTCGTTCGAACCCGCTGGTATCATCGAACGACAAGGACCAAGCCTAGCGAGGACGGGGCCGCTCGTGACATATCTGACGCTCGAAGATGAAAATGAGAGTCCGCGCGGCAGAATATTTCTCATGCGCTCGCTGCTCGAGGGGACCGTGACACCTCAAGATGAGCGCGTTCATGCCCACATTGACCGGTGCCTTGGATGCAGGGCATGCGAACCTGCATGCCCATCGGGCGTTCCATACGGACAACTGCTGGAGGCCACGCGCGCGACGCTGCGAGAGGCGAAGCAGCCACCGTTCGTCGCCCGCCTGATTCTTTTCGTGTTCGCGAATCCGATCCTGCTGCGCGTGGTGATGTTCGGGTCGCGGCTGCTCGCTGCGACGCCGTTGCCGACTCTGCTCGCTCGTACGAAAGGGCGCATCGGATTTGGCATGGCAATGCTGGCATCCACCGGCACGCCGCTCGAGCGTGATCCATATCATACCTCGAATGACGGCGAGCGGGGCGTAACTGCGGTGCTTCGTGGTTGCGTGATGGAGGGGCTCTTCACTGAGACGAATCGGGCAACCGAGCGAGTCCTTCGCCACAACGGCTACCGGACGACAGCTGCTCCGGGACAGGGCTGTTGTGGCGCGCTGCACGCGCATGCCGGTGACCTGGAGTCGGCACGTGAGCTCGCGAGGCGCAACATTGTGGCGTTCGAGTCGGTGCCTGACGCGCTGATCGGTGTCAACTCCGCCGGGTGCGGCGCGATGCTCAAGGAGTACGGGCATCTGATGCACGATGACGCCGAGTGGCATGAACGCGCGGCGGCAGTGGCTTCGCGCGTGCGCGATGTGAGCGAACTGCTCGCGAACGGCGACGCCGTGCTCGATCGGATCGCGGAGCATGTGCACGCCCAGAGTTCAGCCGATCCCTCGCGGCCCGCGCCTCCCATGCTTCGCGTCACCTATGATCCGCCGTGTCATCTCATGCATGCGCAACGAATCACGCGAGAACCACTCGCCATGCTGCGCACACTGCCGCACGTCGAGCTCGTGCCGTTGGCCGACAGCGATCAGTGCTGCGGAAGCGCGGGCATCTATAATCTCGTGGAACCCGATACGAGCGACGCAGTGCTTGCGCCCAAGCTTCGGCACATCGCGTTCACGCGCGCCGATCTGGTTGCCACTGGCAATCCGGGTTGCCTGATGCAGATCGGGGCGGGCCTGCTGCGAGGCGGTACCACCACTCGCGCCGTACATCCGATTGAACTGCTGGACGCGGCACTTGGCGACTGAGCGCGTGCCCGTGCCAGGACAGCTGCTGGTGGTCGCAGTCGACGGCGTGCTGGCCGATACACTGGCTGCTCGCCAGCGAGCGCTCATCGAGGCGGCATTGTCGGTGGAGCTGATCGACAGCGCGCCGACGCTGCCCGACGGATGGATCGCCGGCCGGAGCTGGAGTGAGGCCGTTCGTCAGCTGCCCGGAGTTGCCAGCGAAGATCTGCCGCTACTGGACCTCGCATCGCACGCCGCCGAGCGGATGTGGGGCGAGCACATCGCCTCCCGCCCGCCGGAGTTTGATACCAAGCGCGTGGCTCGCTGTCGATCCGCCGTCTCGTCCGGGTGTCGGTTGATTCTGCGCGCAGACAGCACGCGCCGCAGCTCGTCAGCGACGTTCTCTTTTTTGGAGGCGGAGACGGGCGCAAGCCGGACCGTCACTGGCGATGATCCCGGAGTGCTGTCAGCAGGATCGGTTATTTTAAGCCAGTACGCTGCCATCATCACGATAGCATCAGCTAATAGAACCGTCTATTCCGTCGAGGATCAGACTCTCTGGCTGCGACTGGAGAAGGTGCTCGGCCGATATGCGCACCGCGGCTGGCCGGCGTAGACCATGTACCGTCGCTATTGATTCGTCCATGACCCAGCATGCCCATGCCCTCACAGGCGCCGACCTTCGAGCGCATACTGCTCTGCACGGCGGCTGCGTGGCCCTCATGCGAGACCAGATACGGCATCTGCAGTTCAGCGGTGCCAAGGCCGCCGACGCGCTCACAGGCCTCGTCACCAACAACGTGCTCGCCTTGAGCACGGGCGAGGGCCAATACGCCGCGGCGCTTACCGCCAAGGGTCGCATGGTCGCCGACATGAGAATCGTCCGCACCGCCGAGGATTCATTTCTGACTTCGACGAGCGCACCCGCGTGGCCGGGCTGGCACGACATCGTGCGCAAGTACGTGAATCCGAGACTCGCCCGGCATGCGGAACGGCCGCTGCATACGCTGACACTCGCCGGACCCGACGCCGCGCGTGCGCTGCAACAGCTGCTGGAGCGTCTCAACCTCGGTCTATCACCCCAGCCAGTTGCCGAATTGCGCCCCTACTCGGCACTCACGCTGATGACCGCCGAGCTGGATTGGTATCTGATTGCGACTCCGGAGCTCGGTGACATTCCCGCGTTCGATTTGCTCTTACCTGGCGACCTGCTCTCTGTTGTGTCTGACGCGGTCGCCCAGGAGCCGACGATCGTGCCCGGCACCGACGCCGCGTGGGAGACTGCTCGCGTCGAAGCCGGTCGTCCCCTCTTCGGCCCCGACATGAACGACACCACGATCCCGCAGGAAGCCAACCTCGGCGAGCTTGGAGCGCTGTCGTTCGACAAAGGCTGCTATACCGGGCAAGAGACCGTCGCACGGGTGCACTTCCGCGGACACGTGAACAGGCATCTGCGACTGCTGTCGAGCAGCACACCACTTCCCGCAGGGGCACAACTGCTCGCCCTCGACGGCAAAATCGTAGGCGACGTGCGCTCGAGCGTAATCTCCCCCAAGCTCGGCGCACTCGCGATCGCGATGGTGCGACGGGAGCTGGGTCCCGGCGACCAGGTTCTATTCAATGACACCGTCAGCCCGCCCGCCAAAGTCGAGATTCTACGCTAGGTCGTGCGGCCAAAGGTCCAGCGCGAAGCGCGCAGACCTGCCTGGCCTCAAGGGTCCAGCGCGAAGCGCGTCGACCCGCCGGCCCAAGGCCAAGCCCCAGCCCCAAGGAGGTCGGCCCGGGGGGAGGCC
>JBGTFN010000594.1:0-4612 GCA_041747275.1 Gemmatimonadaceae bacterium
CTGGGGGTTACGCCGAGCTGTCGTCGAAAAAGATTCGAGAAATGGCTCTGATCATAAAAGCCGGCCCGCAACGCGATATCCGAAAGCGAATGCGCGGTGTGCCAAAGCTCATGCGCCGCGCGGTCGATGCGAAGCTGGCGAATGCGATCACCGACCGAAATACGATATGCGTGCCGGTAACGCCGAGCAAGCGTGGCTGGAGCGACGCCAACCGCGAGTGCGACATGCTCTAGTGAGATGGAGGACGTAAAGTGTGCGTGAATCATCTCGTCTGCATCCCGAACCCATCTCGGCCCCGACGTACCGTGCTCTCTTCCGGCCTCGCGTGCCAGGCGCGCCAGCAATTCGAGCAGTAAGCCTTCGACGGCCAGGGGTGCCGCGTCATCATGCGCGTCGAGCTCCGACAGCAAGGATTGCAGAATGTGACCGACACCAACGCCACGCAGTTGGGAGCGCTCATGCAGTAGTCGCTGGATCGCCGGAGACTCGTCGAAGCGGCCGGAGTCGACATCGATGCGCAGCCCGTGCGTCTCTTCTGCGGCGAAGCGATTCCAGTGCGGTTCTCCGGCGGGCATCAGCTTGAGGCTGTCGGACACGCAGTCGACGGACTTGCCTACGACATACTCCGTGAAGCGCCCGCGCATCACATAGCAGATCGTCGGGTCGTCGTGTGTATGACGCGGCAGTTCGGAGCCGCTCCGGTGCACACCGCGATACACCGCAAATCCGGGGACGCGCATCGCGCGAACGGGGTGGTGAGAGGTGGTGACGAGGTTTGCTGCAGTCATCCGGTACGCTCCAGGCTCGGGTCTGCCCGTGTTACCCGCCAGCCCGTGCACAGACCCAGATCACGCCTGTCCAACAGTGCGTTGTCCGTCCAATACCGGCGATTGCCGGGGGCATACCCTACAGGCAACCCAACTGGAGGAACTGGTGGCTGTCCCTGCAATCCGTGCCCGTCTGCTGGCGTTCGCTGCGGCTGTCTTCACAATTGCGCTGATATCCTGTGGCGGTGGCGGCGAGGGTGGAGCCGCTGGTCCTGGGCCGGGACCTGGCCCGGGTCCCGGACCCGCACCGGGCGGTACAACGGTTGTGCTGACCGCGGGCAGCTTCACTCCGACGTCGCTCACCGTGGCGCGCAACGCAACAGTCACCTGGTCCAACACCAGTGGTGTGCTGCACAACGTCACGTTCGGTACGTCCGGCGCGCCGGCTAACATTTCGAATCATTCGTCGGGCAACAACGATCGTCTCTTCCCGACTGCCGGCACCTTCAACTACAGCTGCACACTGCACTCCGGAATGGTCGGCGCGATTGTCGTGCAGTGAGGCTGCTCTCGATTCGCAAACGAGCGGACGCGACGCCGTTGCATCGCGCGACCATATGCGGTCGAAGCGCGTTGTCCTCGTCAGCGGAACGGTGTGTGTGATCAGCGCACTCGGCGTCACCACGCAGACGTTTGCACAGCATCTTCCGGATTACTCGCCCAATACGCGCGCGGCATGGAGCATGCCGGTCTGGCAACCCACACTCGTGCTGACACATCGATTCGAGGTGCTATCGGGCGGCGACGAATTAATCAGCGTGCCGCTCGTGACGATCGGAACCGCGGTGTCCCGGCACCTGGCGATTGGCTTCGACTTCACCTCCAACAGTGAGGTCGCCTCGCGCAATCTCGGCGGCAACGAAACGCAGTGGTGGATGGCCTGGCGTCCACCGGGGCCTGCATTGCGCGGCACGAGCACGTTGCTCGCGTACAACTCGGCCGCCCGCAGCGTGGATGCCGCGCTCACGGTCAACCGGCGCGTGCAACGCATCTCGCTCATCGGCGAAGTGCGTGCCTTCTCCGCTGCACTGGAGAGTGGTGCGTCGGGCGTGGCCGTGGCCGGCGGTGCGGCGCTGCACCTTACGGAG
The DNA here is from genome assembly GCA_041747275.1 of Gemmatimonadaceae bacterium. Taxonomy (GTDB): domain Bacteria; phylum Gemmatimonadota; class Gemmatimonadetes; order Gemmatimonadales; family Gemmatimonadaceae; genus JAABRT01. The sequence continues at coordinate 1,916 of JBGTFN010000594.1, forward strand.
CATTTGCGCCTGACCGGCGATCTCGCACAGGCCGTGCATCCGGATACGTTCGGTAGCGTGTGGAGTGGGGGCGTGACACTGTCCCTGCCAGGAACGCGGCACTCGTTCTCGTTTCATGCGTCGAACAGCGCGGCCGCGACTCTGCAGGGCGCATCACGCCGAAAGCGCATTGGCGAGCAGCCGGTGCGCTACGGATTCACCTTTGTCGCACCACTGGGCTCCGGCAACCAATGGGCGCAGGTGATTGGGCGCAATCGCACGCGATCGAACCCCGAGCCAAATCGGGATACAGCGCGAGTCTCCATCCGCGCGCTTCAGTTTGCACCGGACACCATACGCGTGCGAGTGGGGCACACTGTGCGGTGGGTCAACGACGATCCCATCGCACATTCTGTCACCGCACTCGACCGCCTGTGGGTCAGCAGCGCCATCTCGCCCGGCGAGCACTTTGCGCGCACCTTCACCGAGGTCGGTGTATTCGTCTACTACTGCGAGCCGCACCCTCACATGCGCGGCGTGGTGATCGTTTCTCCGTAGCGTCGCGTAGGCCTCCTGTGCCGTGCGTGCACTGACACAAGTCAGGCCGAGCACCTCGGCGAGAACTACGCCTCACCCCACACAGCGAGCTCGTTGCCACCAGGCTCAGCGAAGTGAAACCGTCGTCCGCCGGGGAACGAAAAAATCGGCTTGAGAATGCTGCCCCCCGCGTCCTCAACCTTTGCGAGGGTTTCCTCGAGGCGCTCGCTGTACAGCACGACCAACGCACTGCCGTTCGTCATCGACGCGGACACGTCGGCGGAGAAGAATCCGCCGTCGACTCCCTGATCCGAGAACGACGCGTAGTCGGGTCCGTAGTCCACGAACTCCCAGCCGAAGGCCGACTGAAAGAACGCCTTGGTGGCTGGCAGATCCTTCGAAGAAAACTCGACGTAGTTGATCTTCTCGTGCTTGCTCATTGGGCACCTGACTTGTCCATGCGGTGGGATCCTGTCCTGGGGAGGGTTAGTAAATGCTACGTCGCGCAGTCGGTGCTACGGAAGAGCACTTCGCGACATGCCCTCGAGCACGGGGATCGCAAGCTCCAGCGACTCGAGCACTGCGAACACGCGATGAGTCACGGACTCGGGCAGCGGCTTGAGATCCGGCACGGCAACGGCGCGCATGCCCGCAGCCATTGCCGCCTCGAGTCCGAGGTCGCTGTCCTCGAAGGCGAGGCAGTGAACTGCAGGAATTCCGAGGCGGTGCGCTGCTTCGAGGAAGATGTCCGGCGCCGGCTTCGAGCGCGTGACTTGTTCTCCTGTGACGACGATCGGAAAGCGCTGAGCCAAGTCAGCGAGCGCCAGCTTGTGCGCCGCACCGGTAGCCAGCGTCGAGGTGGCGATAGCACAAGGAATCGCTGCCCGCTCCAGCCAGTCGAGCAACGGCAGTAGCCCAGGCTTCTGCAATTGCTGCGGTGTCGTGCCAGCCAGCGCTGCCTCATAGTGCACCGCGTGTCGCGCATACAAGTCGGCGACCGGAAACGTCGAGCCGAGCGCCGACAGGAATTCCGTCTCCACCTCCGGTCGACGGCGACCGATAATGCTCGTGAGCGTCGACATCGGCAAGTGCACTCCGAGATCCCGGGCGCCGGCAAGCCACGCGATTCGGGAAAGTCGCTCTGTGTCCAGCAGCAAGCCGTCCATGTCGAATACAACGCCGCGAAGGTCGGCACGCGAGACCTCGCGGTCGTTGCCGGAAAGCGCCATTTTCAGGTTCGCCTCCACACAGTCTGATGGCCGCATGTCATGCGGCGCAATGTAGCAGATGGTTCACTACTCGACCGAAACCTCGCATGAAGCACACTCCCCTCAGCACCCTTCGCAAGTGTGTTGGACTCGCCCGCGCGACAGCGCGCGCACGCAAACGCGCGCCGCTCGTGCTGGTGCTTGTGGCGTCTGCCGTCACGACACAAACGATTTACGCGCAAGCCGCGCCCGGTGCCGGCAAGGCTGTCCTCGTAACCGGTGCGAGCAGCGGCATAGGACGCACCATTACCGAACATCTCGCCGCGCGCGGCTTCTTTGTGTACGGTGGTGCGCGCAGCGCGAACGACATCGCCGAGCTGAGTCGCATTCCCAACGTGCAGGGCGTGCGCCTCGACGTCACCGTGCAGACCGAGATCGACTCTGCCGCGTTGCTGGTGCGTCGGAGCGGACGGGGACTGTACGCAGTGGTGAACAACGCCGGCATTGCCGCGCTGGCGCCGCTCATTGAAATGGCTGATCGTGACATGTCCGCCCTGCTCGACGTCAACGTGCTCGGCCCGTTTCGCGTGACCAAGGCATTCGCCCCGCTGATCATCGAATCGAGAGGACGCGTGGTGATGATCAGCTCAATCTCCGGTGTGCTCTCAGGCCAGCTGCTGGGCGGCTACAGCATGAGCAAGCACGCGGTCGAGGCGTACGGCGACGCCCTGGCGGCAGAGATGGCGCGCTTCGGCGTAGGCGTGAGTCTCGTGGAGCCGGGCAACTTCCGTTCGGAGATCGGGCGAACGACCACCGCGCAGCTCGAGCGAACGATCGCGGCCAATCCCGAGTCGCCGTACATCCCGCAGCTGCGCAACATGATCCCGGCCATGGCCGCCTACGATCGTTATCCGGCCCCCGTCGCCGTGGCCGAAGCCGTGGCGCACGCGATCTCGGACTCGCTGCCACGCCG
>JBGTFN010000595.1:0-2958 GCA_041747275.1 Gemmatimonadaceae bacterium
TGTTCCTGTTCATGAATCCGAACGACAGGGTGATACTGCCGTCGGGATTTGCGTACCAGCCGTCGAAGTACGGCGCGATCCCCGCGCCGCCAGGCGAACTTGGGCCGAGTGGGTACCGTGCGCTGCCGGGTTGCGCGGCGAGGGGAACAGCGGTGGAGACCACAACGCAGAGCGCAACGAGGGAGCGACACACTGAGTCGCCAACGAGGACGCGCAGCCTCACTTGTTCGCCCGCTGCGCGAGCAGCCGCTGATACGCCGCCTCATCCAGCTGCGTAACCGCCATCCAGGCGTGGCTCATCTCATCCGTGGTGCGATCGCCCACGCCAACCCACTGATCCGGGTCGGGGTTGTAGAAGTTTTTCGCGGTGTTGTCGTACCAGGCGGTATTGATGATCACCGAACCCGCGGGCAAAAGCGGCGCGGCGGTCTCCTCATACACGTGGCTATGATGCCAACCGGGGTTCCAGTTCGACACCATGCTGAGCGTCTCGCGGCGGCCGTTGGGATAGAGAACTTCCAGCCGCTTCGCCACGAGGCGAAGATGTCCATGCGGCTGCCAGGAGTCGATGCGTACCGGGGTGTCGAACCGATGGAACCCTTGCGTCACCAGCGTGCCGTGCGGCTCGATCTCGAAGTCCCCCGAGCCACTCTGCAATGCATAAAGGCCGAGCGTCTGGCGATGGTGGGTCTCAAGCGTCACTTCCGGACTGTGGAACCAGATGCCGATCTCGAGCTGATCGTCAATGATGTGTGTTCCATTGGGGAAGTAGTGGATGTCGAACAGCACGTTTGAGCCGGCAGGCGCGATCCGGCAGGCGTCGGCCGGCACCACCTCGCCGATCTTGCCCAGCGCATATTCGGACAGCCGCACGCTTCCCGGCCCGCCGCCACCCACTGCATCAGGCTCCCGTTCCGACGTGCCAGGCACGAAGATCGAGTTCGCGTGGTGCGTCACCGAGCGTCCGGCGATGCTCGGCTTGGTCTCCACCGCCTTGATGCACCGGTCGGTCGCAATGCCGCTCGGGACCGAGGGCCTCCACCAACGGTCCTGACCGCTCGCTGGCACGGTGTACCTGGCAGACTTCACGATGAGATCGGGGGGACCGTAACTCGCGGCGAGCCTGTACTCTGCGGCCTCGGGGAGCTTTGGCGCCGGCGGCATGTCAGCCGGATTTCCCTCCGGCATACCACCGTCTACCCACTGCACAATCGTCGCGATGTCCTGCTCGGAGAGACGCCAGTCGTGCTGCAGCTGCTGGATGCCGATATGCGTGTCGTACTGGTACGGCGGCATCTCACGCGCCTGAACCATCTGCTTGATCAGCGGGCCATCGCGTCGCGCGTGCTCGTAGGTGAGCAGCGGCATTGGCCCAATGCCACCGGGCGAGTGGCAATTTTGGCAGTTCTTCTGGATGATTGGCGCGACGTCGCGGGAGAAGCTGACGGTCGATGTGTCAGTGACTCGATGGGATACGGTGGGCGACTCCTCAACTGCACCATCGGCCGGCGTAACGCCGCGTACCGCGGTCACGGCTACGGCGGCCACGCACGAGAGTGCGAGAGAGAGACGCCAGCGTTGCGTACGGGTGGGCTGCATCAGTCCTCCGATGCTCGGGTTGCGGAGAGCGTCGCGCTTGGTGCCGGGTAGGGAGGGCCCAATATACGATGCGCGAGCGCTTTCGCCTACGCCGAGCCGCTGTCCGGCGTGGCTCGACTCAGCGCCGCGTCGGGACTATCACCCGATCGGCTTGGGCGGCGCGACGAAGACGCCCGGAATGCCCAGCCGGTCGAGCCTCGCGTTGAAGGCACGCAACTCGACATTTTCGAGCGCCTGCAGTCGTGCGAGTTGCACGTCGAGCTTCGCGGACAGGTCAGTGTAGATCTCCCCGTGCTGCTTCGTGGGCGGATGCGTGCCCTGTCCCACCTGCGAGTTCAGCGTGACGAACTGCTGATACAGCTTCACCGGGTAATGCAGTGTCGCCTGGTCCGCCTTCGTGAACACTTCGTACACGTCGGCGCGCACCGCCTCCAGCTGCGTGCGCAGTGCGGTGCTCGCCTGCTTGACGGAGTCCGCGTACGGCTCGGCGCCTACCTGCCGCGCCCGTTCGGCAAGCTGGTTCTGGAGGTCCTCGATGCGCGCCACTGCGTCGGTGATGCTGCTGATGCGTTGTACCACCTGCTCGCGCAACCGGAACTGCGCGAGATACTCGGCGCTGGTAAGTGAAGTGCGCGGATCGGGCACCACGGTGAACGGTCGCACGAGGGTATCGCCGGCTACGATCAAGCGCACCGTGTAATCGCCCGGCACCGCCATCGGACCGGCGAACGTGCCCAGGTCTGAAATGGAACGCGGAATGCGTTTGGCATCGGGGTACTGCAGGTCCCACACGAACCGGTTGGCGCCGGCGCGCGCCGGCACCGTCGACGTGCCCGCACCATATGAGAGTTGCTCCACGTCGAGCCGCGCCCGAGCCGCAGCGGCGGCGGAATCATTCGCCGGCGATCCGGTACTGTCGGACGTGCGCGCGCGTTCGCTGGTGTACGCGCGAATCACGCTGCCATCACGGTGCACGAACTGCAGTGTGACCGTGCCCGACGGTTTGCTGGCCAGCCAGTAGTCCACATGCACGCCAAAGGCGGGATTCGATCCAGGACGCGTTCCACCTCCGCCGCGACTCACCCAACGCACGGTGGGCGACGGCGCAAAGAGGTGCACAGACTTCCGGGTGATGGAATCGGCCAGCGTGCGCAGCGGGCTGATGTCATCGAGCGACCAGAACGAGCGCCCATGCGTGGCCACGATCACGTCGTTGTCGTGCACGCGCACGTCGCGCACGCTCACGCGCGGCAGGTTGAGCTGCAGCGGCTCCCAGCGCGCGCCGTCGGTGAACGACACGTACACGCCCGTCTCGGTGCCGGCGAACAGCAGGCCGCGGCGCTTCACATCGGAACGGAT
>JBGTFN010000596.1:0-7211 GCA_041747275.1 Gemmatimonadaceae bacterium
CGTCTACCGCATCCCGCCAGCGCAGTGCGAGCGTGCCCAGCGCCGGCAGCGCGGCAATGAAGACGAGTGCGAGCAACGCGGCGACCGGCAGCGCAAAGCTGAGTGCGTACGGGAGCGCGGCAAGGCCGACGAGGAACAGCAGCAAGTACCACGTCCACATCACGTACAACCCCGGCACGATGCGACGCGGGATCTCCTCGGCGCGATCACTGGTTGAACTCCGCGCGATCAGGGCGATCAGAGCCCAAACGGGCGCGTGCACTACCAATCCGACGGCTGCCAGCGGTGCCTGCCAGACCATGCGCGCGCTTCGTCCACCGCCATTTCGCCAGGCCACCAGCAGTCTCTCCACCGAAGGAACCCTCGAGGAAGAACCCGTTCCTGCCGACGCCGCCAACCGCGACGGCTCGGCCGCGCCTGCCGACTCGACAAACTCACGGGCCATTGTCCGCACCGCGTGCAATCGCCGATCTGCTTCCGGCACAGCCGCTATCCCGGGTCCGTACGTCGACGCTGTCACCGCCTGCCACGCACGCGTTCCATCAAGCAACGGTTCGGGACCGGACGACATGGCGGAGACAGCACCCGCCAGGTGGCCCAACACGGAGGCCGAGGCAGCATCTGGGGCGTTTCGCGTGACGGCTCGAAGGCGGCTTGCTATTTCCGCCGTGAGCTGCGGCTCGGCAGGACGTCCTGCGACTGGTTGCCACGCGTTCATCGCCAGTGCGTCGCCCACTACGGCAATCATGCGGCTGCGCGGCTGGGACGGCGCCTCGTAGACCAGCCCAACCGGCACGATCGAGAGGTCCGGAACGCCTGCTGCGTGCGCGTCCAGCGCCATGCGCGCCAATCCGGTGCGCAGCGGAGCGAGATGCGTACCGCGCTGCACGCCGCCCTCCGGAAACACACACACGCAGGCGCCCCGAGCCAGCAGTTCATGGACACGGTTGAACGCCTGCGCGTTGGCCGACACGCTGTCGAGTCCGCGAGCCCTGGCGCGCCGTGCATCCCGAACGCGGTGCACCGGAACGACGCCCATCTGGCGATACGCCCACGCCACGATCGGCTGCTCGGCCGACGTTACGTTCGCCACGAAGGTCACCCGCCGCGGCACGAATCCCAGAATCGCGCAAATGTCCGGCAGATCGTTGGGATGGTTCACCGCGAGCAGTAATGGACCCGTGGCCGGTATGCGTCCCACGAGGTGCGCATCCCGGTAGCACCAGTGCATGGCCACGCGTGCGCACCAGGCGATCACATGATAGAGCATGGCGAAAGAAAACAGCCGCCCCCCACGAAGCAACTGGAGCAGTCGCCATGCCTCTGGCGCCGCGATTCCGGAAAAGCTCTTTTCAGGTGACACCCAGTCACCTCCCCTTGTCGCGGAATACACCATGTTCAAGAAAACTCTCATCGGCGTCGGCGCGCTGCTCTTGGTGCTCGTGGCCGTGTCGTACCTTTTGCCGCGCTACGTCTCGGTTTCCCGCTCACGTCAACTCGCGGCGTCTCCCGAAGCGCTGTATCCGATTGTCGCCACGCCCGCAGAGTGGCCGAAATGGTCACCGTGGAACAAACGCGATCCGAACATGACGGTCACGTTCTCCGGTCCCGCGATGGGCGAGGGCGCGCGCTGGGACTGGAAGAGCGAATCGCAGGGTGACGGCGGCATGGTGTTCACCGATGCGACGCCGTTGCAGAGACTCGGCTACGAACTCACCATCGTTGGCATGGGGCCACCGTCGTACGGTGAGTTCGTGTTCACGCCGAATCCGGAGGGTACGCTGGTCACATGGGACATGACCGCCGACATGGGGAACACACCCATGGGTCGGTGGTTCGGGCTCTATATGCCCACGATGCTGCGCAAGGACTTCGATGAGGGGTTGGCGGCGCTCGATGCGTACGCGGCGTCGAAGCAGTGAACACAATCAGTTGCTCTGCGTCTCGGCGACTCTGCGGTGAAGGCGGTTCATCGGATCTGCTTCGCCGCAGTGACGCAGCGACGAGGAGAAACGCCCAATGTCACCAATGCGTGTCGCCCCGATCCACGCCCCGCCGCAGCCCCCAGATCACACTTGCGAATACCCCGACATATCCGAGCCCCAGGCCGCCGTACAACAACACGCGCCCGATCGCCTCATCATTCACGCGCGCCGACGACATCATGATCGGTAGCGCAATCAGCAGTGAACAGATGATGCCGACGAGCATGCGCACGTTGTCGCGCCGCCGCTCTCGTGCTGACCACACGAGGTCCTGCTCAAGTTCGCGCGCACGGCGTGCATGCTCGTCATTGTACATCGCTACTTGCCCACCCAGACCTTCCAGTTTGATTCGGCCAATCCGATCGTTACCTGATGTTGCCACCGGACGAGCGGTTGCGCCAGTAGCAAGGGCTCGTCGCACAGCACACTCAACCACTTCTCGTCGCCGTAGCGCGCCGGACCGAGCCCGAGCTCGGAGAAGCGCCGGCTCTCCCGATCGATGAGCGCTTCGACTCCGAACTTCTGGGAGAATCGCCGGAGTTCGCCGAGCGCGGGACCGCGAATCGCGAAGTCCACGAAGTGCACACGCACGCGTCGCTCCTTGAAGAAGCGTTCCGCCTTTCGCGTGTCGCTGTGCTTCTTCGTGCCAAACACCTGCACCTCGATCTGACCGGGAACCGAAGACATCAGCCGGCCTCCGCGGCGTCGGCAGCAAGCCGCTTCGTATTGTCGAACTGATCCTCGCTGCGCGCGATGACGAGCGTGGCCACGCCATTGCCGATGAAGTTGGTGATCGCGCGCGCTTCCGACATGAAGCGATCTACCCCGAGCAGAATCGCAAGTCCCTCGAGCGGCACCGTCTTGGTCGCGGCCAGCGTGCTTGCGAGCACCACGAAACCCGAACCGGTCACGCCGGCTGCGCCCTTCGATGTGACCATGAGAATGCCGAGCAGCACGAGCTGCTGACCGATGGTCAGGTCGACGTTGTACACCTGCGCGAGAAAGATCGACGCCATCACCAGGTAGATGCTGGTGCCGTCGAGATTGAACGAGTATCCGGCGGGCACCACAAGTCCGGTGATCGGTCGCGACGCACCGTAGCGCTCGAGCTTCTCGAGCAATCTCGGAAACGCCGACTCTGAACTCGACGTGCCAAGTACGAGCAGGATTTCCTGGCGGATATACACGAGAAAGCGCCAGAGTGAGAATCCATACTGCCGCATGATCACGTTGAGCACGCCGAAGATGAAGATCGCCATGGTGAGATAGACGGCAAGCATCAGCTTGCCAAGCGGCAGCAGCGTGCGCACCCCGAATGTGCCGACGGTGTACGCCATCGCGCCAAGCGCACCAATGGGCGCAACCTTCATGATGATCGCCACAATGCGAAAGAACACCTCGCTGGTGCGCTCGCACAGTTCGTACACGATGCGCCCACGTTCACCGATCATGGCCAGCGCCACACCGAACAGAATCGCGAAGAACACCACCTGCAGCAGTTCACCATTGGCAAACGCGCCAACCACGCTTTCGGGTACGATGCCGGATAGGAAGTCGATCACACCAACGGGATCGGCACCGGCACCCGGCAGCGCTTCCTGCGTCAGGTCAGCCGGACGGATGAATCCTGCGCCCGGCTTCATGGTATTGACCACTACCATGCCGATGCCCAGCGCGGTGAGCGATGTGGCGGTGAAGTAGACGAACGCTTTCGCGCCCACGCGCCCAAGGCGTCTCAGGTCTTGCATGGACGCAATGCCGGTGACGATCGTCAGGAACACGATCGGTGCGACCACCATCTTCACGAGGTTGATGAAGGTGTCCCCGAGTGGCTTGAGCGTCTTCGCGAAGTCCGGCACGACGATGCCAAGAATGACGCCCAGTGCCACTGCCGCCAGCACCTGTACCGTGAGATTGCCAGCGATGCGTCGCATGCGTGTTCGTAGGAGTGATGGGGGGCGGACGCGGCACGGTAACCTGCGGACGGCGTGGCGAACAGGGGCGTGCGGGCGCGGCTACATTTCGCCCAATGCCGCAATCCGTCGCCTCTCTCATCACCATTGCGGCTGTCTCCGCAGTAGGCAGCGCTGCCAATGCCGTCGCCGGCGGCGGCACCCTGCTCACCTTTCCGGCGCTCATTGCGCTCGGTGTGCCCCCGGTCGCGGCCAACGCCACAAGCACCGTCGCGCTCTGGCCCGGTACCATCAGCAGCATGCTCGGCTACCGTCGAGAGCTGGCCGGCGCGCGGTCATGGGCCGTTCGCTTTGCGGTGCCAAGCATTCTGGGTGGCGTCGTGGGCGCGGCGTTGCTGCTGCTCACCAGCGAGAAGCGCTTCGCAGCGCTGGTGCCATGGCTCGTGTTCGGCGCCACGATCCTCTTTGCGGTGCAGAAGCCCGTTGTGCGCTGGCTGCTCTCACGCGGCACGGTTCGCGCACCGCATGTGTATGGCAATGACCTCGCACCGCCGACCATGGGGTTGCTGATTGCACAGTTCGTGGTGGCGATCTACGGCGGTTACTTCGGCGCCGGTGCCGGCATTGTCATGCTGGCCGCACTCGGCTTCATGGGGCTCACCAACATCCACCAGATGAACGGCCTCAAGAACTGGGGCGCCGTGTGCTTCAACGGCGTAGCCGCGTTCATCTTCGTGGCGATGGGACTGGTGAACTGGCCAATTGCAATCGCGATGGCGATTGGTGCAACACTTGGTGGTTATGCAACAGCCGGCATCGCACGTCGTGCACCACAGGCCGTGGTGCGAGGCATTGTGACGGCAATCGGATTCGGTGCCTCGGTGTGGCTGTTCATCAAGATGACGCAGGCGCCGTAACTGAGTGCAGCTCCGCGCATCGCGTCCTCAAATGATCGCGAGTCAGCCCAGCGCGACGTCGAGAATCATCATCACGATGAAGCCGCCGATGAAGCCCAGCGTCGCCAGGTCGGTGTTCCGGTCCTGCTGCGTTTCCGGAATCACTTCTTCCACCACGACGTAGATCATTGCACCCGCTGCAAACGCGAGCGCGTACGGGAGCATCGGCTGCATGTACATCACCGAGACCGCGCCGACCACCCCAGCGATCGGTTCAACCGCCGCGCTCGCTTGCCCGTAGAAGAAACTTTTGCCGCGACTCAGTCCGAGACGGCGCAGCGGCATACTTACCGCCATGCCTTCCGGAAAGTTCTGCAGACCAATACCGAGCGCGAGTGCGACGGCGCCACCAATCGTGGCCTCGGGAAGTCCCGCGGCAACGCCGCCAAAGAGCACGCCAACGGCGAGTCCCTCGGGAATGTTGTGCAGGGTAATTGCCAGCACCATGAGCGTCGTGCGATGAAACGACGTCTTCATGCCTTCCGTCGTTGCGGTCTCGAAGTTGAGATGCAGATGCGGCAATACCTTGTCGAGCGCGTAGATGAACAGCGCACCCGCACCAAAACCGACGGATGCAGGCAACCAGCCCGGCACGTTCATGCGCTCGCTCATCGCAATGCTTGGCGCGAGCAAGCTCCAGAAACTCGCCGCGACCATGACGCCGCCGGTGAAGCCGAGCATCGCATCCATGAGCGCGCGGCGCATGGTCTTGAACAGGAACACGAATGATGCACCAAGCGCCGTGAGTCCCCACGTGAACATCGTTGCGTAGAATGCCGCGAGAACGGGATCGAGGCCGGCGAAGTACGCAACGAGTTCGTTCATGAATGGGCCACGGGTCAGCGTTTGGTGAAGGTCGTGCCGTCGAGCTGCAGGTTGCCGCCGCTGAACTGTACATCCACCGTCAACCGCGACGTGGGCGAGACGAGCACGAGCGCACCGCCCACGGCATACCACCGTCCGCGATCATCACGTTCTTCGGGAGTCAACTCGGCGCCGGGCACGTTGACGGCAAAGCGCTTCTGATTCCGGAACGTGCCATCAGGGGAGAATTCCCACGATTCCTCGTTGGTGATCGTGCCGGCGGCCTGCCCGGACGCCGCTTCCAACTTCATTTCCCAGCGACCGATCAAACGGTCGCGGAGACCGGTGTCCACATTGCCCGACGCGACGGTCGCGCCGGAGAGCAGCGCTGCAACCAGCGACACCGCCGAGTCGAGCGTGGCAGGCGACGCCGAAGCGTCCAGTACAGCCACTGCACCCAGCACGGTGGAGTCGTCTATCTGCACGACGGCGACATGCGCGACCACGGCGCGGTCCCCGGTCACCCCCACCGAGCCGCGCATTCCGGCGTGCGTGCCGAACTGCGTAGGGGCCAGTGGGGCGATGATGCGTGTGTCCTCGTCACGCGGCACGCCGAGCACGCGCTGTGCATCACCCAGCGCCTCCTGGAGCGGCGTGAAGTGTCCCGCGTAGAGCACGAGCGCCGACGTCTGCGCGGCGTTGGTCCAGGCATGCATGCGCCCTTCTCCTCCGGACAGCGTCCAGTCGGCAGGCGGGCTGTACGACACGCCAAAACCGTCTATCACCGTGCGGGCACCGCCAGTGATGACAGGCAGCGCCGCTGGCGAAGATTGTGCTTCGACATCACCGACCGCGCCTCCTACGGACGCACTGATCAGCGAAAAGACAAGCGCACCGCGCGACAGGCTGCGGGCCATCCACTGTCCTGCAATCGACACGATTACCTCGTGAAAATGATGACGCGTGTGATCTCGACCTGCCACGCCGTAGACATTGTAAAGGTGTGCCGCGAGATTCGGAGGTCTGCCGAACAGGCAAACCTGCACCGAGCTGCGCTGACGTTTCCCGATCCGCACCCCCGACCCGAACCCGCTTTGAGCCGCATGAACCATACGATGATATCCACTACCACATCTCCGCGACGACGCTTGGTGGAGGCTGCGGTAACGCTGGTCTCCGGCGAGCCGGCCGGCGCGGGCTTTGGACAGCGACGCCGAGCAACTCGCGCTCAGGCATGTGGTGCCGAAGCGGTGGGCATTCGCGCTGTTGCCGAATCTGCAGGTCTGACGCATGCAGCGCCCCTCCATCATTTCCCGGACCGGGTGTCCCTGCTGGCTGCGGTGGCGGCGGAGGGCTTCCGGCAGATGCGATCCGACATCGAGGAAAGTACTCGGCAGGCATCATCCGACTCGGCACGGAATCGTCTGCAGGCGGTGGTCCGCGCGCAGGCGTTGTGGGCCGCACACAATCCAGGCCTGTGGGATGTCATGGGCAGTCCGCAGCTCACCGCACAGACGGCCGCCGTCTGGCGCGGGCGCCGCGCCGGCCAGTCC